>NZ_WXWT01000485.1:0-18553 GCF_009904725.1 Vibrio sp. V43_P6S15P86 | reverse complement strand
TAGTGACGTTCGAGTGGCTATGGCAACGAAATGTAATAAGCATTTACCTGCTCCTGTTGTAGGTGTGCATTTGAGTATAAATGGTATCTGAGACACGAGGCAATTTAATCCGATAATTCGCAATCTTTCAAATAGCTATCTATCTTTAACGGAAGACAAACACAAGGAGGTGATTTTGTTGAATTCTCAATTGCAGAAGCTGACTTGGCTGTTTAAAGGGCGAATTTTTACGTTGCTTATGACGTTATGCATATTGTCGCCTTCCATCTTCGCTCAACCCTCTCTTGTTTTTGGTGTGGTGCCACAACAATCGGCCACCAAATTAGTTCAACAATGGCAACCCTTACTGCAACGTTGGGGCGAGATTGCCGGAGTTGAAATCAAATTTGCTACTGCGCGTGATATTCCTACTTTTGAAGCCCGTTTAATGGCTGGAGAATATGACATCGCGTACATGAATCCTTATCACTTTACGTTGGTGAATCAAAACCCAGGTTATATGGCTTTAGCAAGAGCGAAAAATAAGCGCATCACAGGCATTATTGTAGCAAGGCGAGGGAAGTCGGTTTCCCTTGATGAGCTGCAAGACAAGACCATCGCTTTTCCTGCCCCACGAGCATTTGCTGCTTCTATCATCACACAATCAGAGTTGGCGCAGAAAGGCATCAAGTTTACGCCTAAATATGTTGGTTCGCACGACTCAGTCTATTTGGGGGTACTTAAAGGTTTGTACATTGCTGGTGGTGGCGTGAAGCGTACCTTTGAGAGCTTACCGAGTGAAATAAAAGACCAACTTAGCATCATTTATACAACTGCTGGTTATACGCCTCATGCTATTGCGGTTTCAAATAATGTCGATGAAGAGATTACTCTTGCCTTACGAAAGGCAATTTCGCAACTTAATGATGATCCCAAAGCACAGGAGAGCTTCGCTTTACTCAATATTGATGGATTGCAATTGGCGCAAGACCAAGATTGGCAAGACGTCGTCCAATTGGGCATTTCGAGATAAGTGGGCGCTTTATGACGCTGCGTTCAAAAACGATAATCGGCATTGCACTCATCGAAGCACTTGCGCTCGGTGTACTCATCATCAGCGGCCTCAACTGGTTTAAAAGCTCGAACGAGACCAGTCTCGAAGTTGGTAGCCAGAATTTGGTGAGTGTGTTTGCTCAAGCTTCGAGAGACGCGGTAATCGCAACGGATCTGGCGTACTTAGACAGCTTTGCACGCTCTGTCGTAAGTGAACACAAGTTGGCTTACATCCGTATCGTCAATCAAGATGGCATCGAACTTACGCTTCAAGGTGATTACACAGGCGTTGACACCAATGTTCGTCCTTTCGATGCAAGCGACGGTGTTTATGACGTGGCGAAAGCAATCACTTTAGGCCATCAGACTTTTGGCGTGGTAGAAATGGGTGTTCACGTCGAGCATGTTCATCAAATGCTTTCGTTTGCGACTCATGCGAGTTTGGTGATTGCCTTTGTCGAAATGTCGCTGGTGGCGCTGTTTTCATTTGCGCTAGGCAGCTATTTAATGAAGCGTTTGGATCTTCTCCGCACTGGGGTAATCAAGGTTTCACAGCAAGGGCCGGGTTCGCAAATTTCTATTTCAGGCAATGACGAAGTCACGCGCGTTGGAGAGGCGTTTAACCAAATGTCGCGCTCTTTAGCGCAAGCGCAAAATAAACTTCAGCAAGAACATCAGACCCAGCAGCAGTTATCCGCCAAAATATCGCAGCTTGCCGAGGTGGCGGAACACGCTCGCGATACCATCATCATTACGCATCCTGACGGCACGATTGCTTGGGTAAACTCTGCGTTTGAGCAGTTAACCGAATATTCGTTAGAGGAAGTGGTTGGCAAATCACCGGGCGAACTGCTGCAAGGTGAAGACACCGACGCAAACACCGTCGCGCTGCTCTCGCAAAGTGTTCGCAGCCATTCCCCGGTTAGGGTTGAGATACTCAATTACACCAAGTCGCAGCGCCCATATTGGGTCGAGTTGGAGTTGTCTCCGGTGTTTGATGAAAATGGCGAGCTACTGCGTTTTATCGCGGTAGAACGTGATATTACCGATAGACGCGAGATGGAGAAGCGTTTGTCGTCTGCATTGGATAAATCGAAAAAAGCCACGCAAGCCAAGTCGGAATTTCTGGCAAACATGAGCCATGAGATTCGCACTCCAATGAACGCGATCATGGGGATCAGCGAGATATTGCTTGAGAACGAAAACCGCCGAGAGCCAAGGGAGTTATTGCTCCTGCTGCACAAATCTGCCAATAACCTTGTGACCATCATTAACGACATCCTCGATTACAGCAAAGTCGAAGCGGGCAAGTTGACGCTTGTTGAAGAGGAGTTTGATTTGCGCTCGTTAGTCGAGAGTTGCACGGCATTGTGTGCGTATCAAGCGGATAAAAAGAACCTTAAGTTATTGGTTGATATGCCATTAGCCATGAATACGGTCGTGGTCGGTGATAAAGGTCGGATTAATCAAATCTTACTTAACTTGATCGGCAATGCAGTGAAATTCACGGATGAAGGTCATGTGCTGCTGAAAGTAAGAGAAAGTGAGCTCGGTTTTGATTTTTCAGTGACCGATACAGGCATTGGAATTCCTGAAGACAGGCTAACTCATATTATGGATAAATTTGAGCAGGTCGATACCTCCGCGACAAGGCGACATGAAGGAACGGGCTTAGGGTTGGCAATCTCAAAACGTTTGATCAGCATGTACAACGGTGAGCTTTGTGTGCACTCGGATTTTGGCAAAGGATCGTGTTTTAGCTTTAGTTTGCAGTTGCCTAAACGAAGTCAGCCTCATTCTGAACCGGTAGAACTGAATGCAAATCGACTATTGTTGATTGATGATTATCTACCGCGCGTGGAACATTTGATGCGCTTAGCTAAAGAGATTGGCATCGAGGTGACTCATAGCAACGATTGGGCTGCGGCGCAGTCTTTGGGCAGAGATTTGGATGATTTTGACCGCATCATCGCGAGCGTGAACAATGCTCAGGATAGAGATGCGCTCTATGAGCTTGATGCGACAGAATCAGCCGCCAAACGGGTACTGTTTCTCGCCCCTTGTGTGATGGAGGAAGGGCTGGCATGGTCGTGCGAACGGGATCGTTTACTGCCGCAACCTGTCACGCAGCATAAACTGCAAACCCTGTACTCTAGCAAAATACAAAAGCGTCGAGCGCTTTCCTCACAAGACAATCCAGATTTTTCTAATTTGCACCTTTTGGTTGCAGAAGACAGCCATATCAACCGAATCTTGATTGAAAAAATGTTGCAAGACACCGGTGTGAAACTGACGTTGGCGGAAGATGGTGTCGAGGCCGTTGAACTCTACAAGCAGCTTTCCCCTGATTTGGTGATTACCGATATTTCTATGCCAAACAAAGATGGTTTTGGTGTGACAAAAGACATTCGTGAGTTACAGGAAAACGGTGAGTTTCCTTGGTGTCCAATCGTGGCGTTTTCTGCTCACGCGATGCAAGAAGAGCAGCAAAAAAGTATTGCATTAGGGATGAATGATTACCTGACGAAGCCAGTTCAGAAAAGCGATTTACTCGATATGATTGCGAAGTGGGGACGGCATACTCAAATGGCTGAAAAGCACGCCTCTGGTTAGTGCTTTTGTGAATCGTATTTGGCCCTAATAAAACGGGCATGTTGTTACGCATGCCCGTTTGTATTTATTGGTTGCTTATCGCGGATGGAGTCTTTTACAAGCTGTGCGGATCACCCAGAGCGAGTGCTACTTTGGAAGACGGACGTTTACCTAACGCACGGCAAATTTGCCAACCCGCTTCATTGATAATGTTGAGATCAATCCCCGTTTCAATGCCAAGCTGTTCACACAAATAAATCACATCTTCTGTTGCAACATTCCCACTGGCACCTTTCGCGTAAGGGCAGCCGCCCAAACCAGCAACCGCACTATCAATGGTGTTGATACCCATTAACAAGGCTTGGTAAATATTGGCCAAAGCTTGTCCATAGGTGTCATGAAAATGTACCGCGAGCGCGTCTTTTGGCAGTTGCGTTAACAACGAATCCAGCATGGCGATAACGCGATTAGGCGTTGCTTTACCGACAGTATCGCCCAGAGATATTTCATAGCATCCCATATCAAAAAGCGCATTCGCGACCTTGGTAGTTTGCTCTGGTTTTATTTCTCCCTCGTATGGACACACCATGGTACAAGACAAGTACCCGCGCACAGGAATGTTGTGCTGCTTTGCAAGCTCGATAACTGGCTCAAATCGAGAGAGACTTTCAGCGATACTGCAGTTAATGTTCTTTTGGCTAAACGCTTCAGAAGCGGAGCCAAAGACTGCAATTTGCTTTACACCACTTTCCAGCGCACGTTCTAACCCTGCGAGATTTGGTGTGAGCGCGCTGTAAACCACGTCAGGCTTTTGCGTGATACCAGCAAACACCTGATCGGAATCGGCCATTTGAGGCACCCATTTCGGCGAGACGAAAGAACCCGCTTCAATGTGTTTTAATCCGCTGAGGCTCAATTGATCGATCAAGCGGACTTTATCAACCAACGTCACTGCGGTTTCATTTTGCAAGCCGTCGCGAGCACCAACTTCGACGATATTAACCTTCACTGGTAGCATATTCGTGCTCCTTATCTTCACAGACATTTTCGAGTGCAGAAATTAAATGCAGCAGGATGGAACCATGCTGTACTTGGTCTCCATGTTGATAAAACACTTCATCAATTATCGCTGCGACCGGAGCCGTGATGGTGTATTCCATCTTCATCGCTTCGAGTACCAAAAGCGGATCGCCCGCCGCTACTTTGTCTCCCTTATTTACCATGACCGCCGAGATCACACCGTTCAGTGGCGCGGTTGGGCTAAGTTCATCGTCTTGACCTTTTGCGGATTCAAAACTTGGTTGGTGAGCAAACGTGCGCTGCTGACCAAGATAAAACAGCGTTGTCTGTTGCTCGTCGCTAAGTACATTAAAGGTGTAACGCACATTATCAATATCGACGATAAACTGGTTGCCACTTTCAAGCAGGATGACCTGATGCAACTCCTCGCCGCATCGGATAGTGAAGTGAGAACCTGTATCTTGCGATGGTTGTTGCAAGCGTACTTGATGGTTGGCATTGGCATCCGTGAAGTTAAATCGATAAACGTTGTCAACCGACAGCCTAAAACCTTGCGTGGTTGGAGAGGGTAACGTTGAGCTGCCTGATTTTGAAGTGAGAACATTCCAGCGAGCAACGGTCGCCAACGTTAACCAGATCGAATCCGACACACTTTGCTGCTCACTTATGCCTTGTTGGTGTGTGACTAGGAAACCTGTATCAAGCTCAATCTCGGCAAAGGCTGGCTGCGAAATAATGCTGTGCAGATAACCAATGTTTGTCGTCACTCCACGCACGTGATATTGAGTTAACGCCTGCTTAAGCTCCTTGAGCGCGATATTACGTGTTTGCCCCCAGACGATCAGTTTGCTGATCATCGGATCGTAGTATTCGCTAATGGTATCGCCTTGGGTAACACCGCTATCAACACGCACACAAGCTAGTCGAACATTGCTGTCTGAGATGGGTTCTTGTAAATAATCAATGCGTCCAGTCGATGGCATAAAGTCATTGTCCGCATCTTCGGCGTAAATTCGCAGCTCGATTGAGTGACCGTTATGATTGATTTCGTATTGCGAGATCGGTAAATGCTCACCAGCCGCAATTTTGAATTGCCATTCAACTAAATCAACGCCAGTGATCAATTCAGTGACAGGGTGCTCAACTTGCAGACGGGTATTCATTTCCATAAAGTAGAACTCACCGCGGCTATCGAGCAAGAATTCAACCGTGCCAGCGCCAACATAATCGATCGCTTGAGCGGCCTGAACCGCAGCTTCACCCATTTGTTTACGCAGTTCATCACTAAGACCGGGAGCTGGTGCTTCTTCGACTACTTTTTGATGACGACGCTGAATGGAACAGTCGCGGTCAGAAAGGTAAACACAGTTGCCATGTTGGTCAGCAAATACCTGAACTTCAACGTGGCGAGGCTGCAATATGCATTTTTCGATTAGAAGCTGCTTATCGCCAAAGCTTGAAAGCGCTTCACGCTGCGCACCGTCGATGGCCAAGGGCATTTCGGCTGCGCTATTGACCACTCGCATGCCTTTACCGCCGCCACCTTGTGTTGCTTTAAGCATCACTGGGTAACCGATTTTTTCCGCTTCCGCTAATAAATGCTCAACGTTATTGTCTGTGCCGTGGTAGCCCGGAACCAAGGGCACGTTCGCCTCTGACATGATGGCTTTGGCTTGCGACTTCGAACCCATTGCTTCAATTGCGCTGGTGGAAGGGCCAATAAATACAATGCCATTTTCGCTGCACGCTTTGGCTAGTTTTGGGTTCTCGGAAAGAAAACCATACCCGGGGTGGATAGCATCAGCTTGCCATTTTTTCGCAGCGCCAATAATCGCATCGATATCAAGATACGATTCACTCGCCGGAGCAGGGCCAATAAATTCAGCAAAATCCGCCTGTTTTACATGTAAGCTGCTTCGATCCGCTTCGGAATAGACGGCAACCGTCTCTATAGCCATGCTTTTTGCGGTTTTAATAATTCGGCATGCAATTTCACCGCGGTTTGCGATCAGTATTCTTTTAAACATGATTCCTCCAATTGGCGGCGCGCTTTTCAAAAAATGCACTCAGTCCTTCTTGTCCTTCGCTGGACACGCGGGCGGTTGCAATCGCTTGGCTGGTGTATTCAATTAATGAGTGATCGATAGGTTGGCTATCACAACGTAAGCAGAGCGTTTTTGCTGCCTGCATGGCTTGTGGACCGTTGTTGAGCAGGTGATCAATGGTGCGATTGACAGCTTCACGTGGTTGAGAGTCGATCTGATGAAGAATATTCATCGATAGCGCGGTTTCGGCATCGATCAGTTCCGCGGTTAAAAAGTAGCGTCGGCTTTGTCGTTGTCCAATCGCTCGGATTACGTAAGGTCCGATGGTAGCGGGTAATAAACCGAGCTTTACTTCACTCAAACAGAAGCGGCTTTCAGGTGTACCAATAGCGATATCGCAGCAGCAGATAAGCCCAAGTGCGCCGCCAAATGCTGCGCCATGTACCATGGCAATGGTTGGCTTGCTAAAGGTATCCAGTTTATGCAGGAGCATCGCCAATTGCTGTGCATCTTGCAGGTTTTCACTCTCGGTTTTGGTGGCCATTGACTGCATCCAGCCAAGATCCGCACCCGCAGAAAAGTGTTTCCCTTGCGCCGTTAGTACCAATGCACGTAGAGAGTCGTCTCTCTCAAGTTTTTCCAAGGTTTCGATAAGTGAAGCAATTAATTCATCATTAAACGCGTTGTGTTTCTCTGGTCGATTGAGGCTCAACCAAGCAACGCCATTGCTGTCTTTTTCAAGCAGTAGTCCGGTCATGTGACTTCCTTTGTCTGACATTTCAGTCTCTATTCCAATGCTCGCTAACCGTTACTTGTATAAACATCGGTATTCGCGAGGAGTTAAGGTTTGCCTTGCATCCGGCTACATGCGGAAGATGCCAAATTTACTGTCTGGTATTGGCGCATTAAGCGCAGCAGACAGAGCAATGCCGACAACATCACGGGTTTTCGCAGGGTCAATAATGCCGTCGTCCCACAGGCGTGCACTGGCGTAGTATGCATGGCTTTGAGTCTGATATTGCTCCGCAATTGGACGTTTGAACGCTTCTTCTTCCTCCGCGCTCCAGCTTTCGCCTTTGCGAGTTTTGATATCGCGGGTCACTTGCGCCATCACGCCAGCCGCTTGTTCGCCGCCCATGACGGAGATGCGCGCGTTCGGCCACATCCACATCATGGTTGGATCATAAGCGCGGCCACACATGCCGTAGTTGCCTGCGCCATACGAACCACCAATAACGACGGTAAACTTCGGCACGTCTGCACACGCCACCGCGGTCACCATTTTCGCACCATGTTTAGCGATGCCTTCGGATTCGTACTTCTGACCGACCATAAAGCCTGTGATGTTTTGCAAGAAAAGCAGAGGAATTTTGCGCTGTGCGCATAGCTCAATAAAATGCGCACCTTTCTGCGCCGATTCCGAAAATAGAATGCCGTTGTTAGCGACAATGCCAATCGGCATGCCGTGAATATGAGCAAAGCCACAGACCAAGGTTTCGCCGAACAACGCTTTAAATTCATCAAATTGTGAGTCATCAACAATTCGGGCAATGACCTCTTTAACATCAAACGGTTTTTTAAGATCGGTACCGACGATGCCGTACAGTTCTTGCGCAGGAAAGCGTGGTTCCTGTGGTGCTTTTTGCTTAAGTTGGAAGGGTTTCAAGTGGTTGATTTGAGAGACAGCTTGTCTTGCCAACTCTAACGCGTGGTGATCGTTTTCTGCATAATAGTCGGCTACGCCAGACGTACGGCAGTGAACGTCTGCGCCACCAAGATCTTCCGCGCTGACTTCTTCACCTGTCGCTGCTTTTACAAGAGGTGGACCTGCCAAGAAAATCGTGCCTTGTTCTTTGACTATGATGGAAACATCACACATCGCAGGAACATAAGCGCCGCCAGCGGTACATAGCCCCATGACCACCGCAATTTGCGGGATACCCTTGGCCGACATACGGGCTTGGTTGTAGAAAATACGGCCAAAATGGTCTTTGTCTGGGAAGACTTCATCTTGGCGGGGTAGGTTTGCACCACCAGAGTCGACTAAGTAAACACACGGGAGTTGGCATTTTTCTGCAATTTCCTGTGCTCTTAAGTGCTTTTTCACGGTAAGTGGGTAGTAACTGCCGCCTTTTACCGTCACGTCGTTGGCGACGATCATGCACTCGGTGCCGTCAATCACACCCACACCCGCGACTACGCCCGCGCATGGAACGTAATCTGGATACACATCCCAACCCGCGAACTGGCCAATTTCTAAGAAGGATGAACCGGGATCGAGGAGGGCAAGAATGCGCTCACGTACCGGAAGTTTGCCTTTCTTCTGCTGATGCTCACGTGCTTTCTCGCCGCCACCATCTTCGATTTGCGCAGTCACGGTATAGAGTTGATCTACAAGCGATGCCATAGAGCGGTAGTTTTCCTGATACTGCTCTGAATGGGTATTAATATTGGTCGTCAAACAAGCCATAAATAGCCGATCTCCATTCGGTAGACGGGTGACACCACCCGTCTTTATTTAGGTTGAATAAGGAAGTTATTTAGAGTCAGAACGCCTAGGTATGATGATTAGGCGCTTTCGTTAAACAATTCGCGACCAATAAGCATGCGGCGAATTTCTGAAGTGCCCGCACCGATTTCATACAGCTTGGCATCGCGTAGCAAACGACCGGTATCAAACTCATTGATATAGCCGTTACCACCGAGTAGCTGAATGGCATCTAATGCCATCTTGGTTGCCAGTTCAGCGCTGTAGAGGATTGCACCAGCAGAATCTTTACGAGTGGTTTCACCGCGATCACAAGCAGCAGCAACGGCGTAAACATAGGCTTTAGCAGCATTCATTTGTGTGTACATATCGGCGATTTTTGCTTGAACAAGCTGGAATTCACCGATGGATTTGCCAAATTGTTTGCGGTCGTGAATGTAAGGCACAACGATGTCCATACACGCCTGCATGATGCCAAGCGGGCCACCGGCAAGTACCACGCGTTCGTAGTCCAAACCGCTCATCAATACTTTCACGCCTTGGTTTTCTTCGCCGAGAATATTTTCCGCAGGGACTTCGCAGTTTTGGAAGACCAGCTCACACGTATTCGAGCCGCGCATGCCCAACTTGTCGAGTTTTTGTGCTTGAGTGAATCCAGGAAAGCCGCGTTCTACGATAAAGGCCGTGATGCCTTTGGAGTGCTGGCTTGGGTCGGTTTTGGCGTAGACAACATAGGTGTGCGCATCTGGGCCGTTGGTGATCCACATTTTGTTGCCATTTAGCAGGAATATATCGCCTTTACGTTCCGCTTTAAGCTGCATAGAGACCACATCTGAGCCTGCACCGGGTTCACTCATGGCAAGGGCACCGATATGTTCACCGGAGATGAGTTTTGGTAGGTATTTTTCTTTTTGTGCTTGTGTGCCGTTGCGGTGGATTTGGTTGACACAAAGATTGGAGTGAGCGCCGTAACTTAACGCAACCGAAGCGGATGCTCGACTGATTTCTTCCATAGCGATAACGTGGGCGAGATAACCCATGTTCACACCACCAAACTCTTCGCTGGTGGTCACACCTAAAAGACCCATGTCACCCAGTTTGGACCAAAGATGGTTTGGAAAGTCGTTAGATTGGTCGATAGATTGCGCTAGCGGCGCAATTTCTCTTGCAGCAAAACTATTGATTTGCTCGCGAAGCAAATCGGTATTTTCGTCATAAACAAAGTTCAGGGAAGAGTAGGTAGATTTCATTGCGTGTCCTTGCCTTTACGTCACCTACATCCCAGAGTTGAGGTGTTAGGTGACTTTTTCGCCTTTCATGGATCTCAGTGTGTTTTGGCATCGCAACTGCGCAGCATTTAACTCCATCATTACCGCTTGAATGTCGTTTGCTTGCTGTTGCAATGCTGCCTTCTTCTCTTCGATCAACCGAATCATATAGTTCAACTGCTCAGTACTTTGATCGGTATCGTAGAGTTCAAATAACTCTTTGATATCTGCAAGAGAAAAGCCCAATCGCTTACCTCGCAAAATCAGTTTTAGTCGAATTCGATCGCGACCATTGTAGATTCGAGTGTTGCCTTTACGCTCTGGAGTTAGGAGACCTAAATCTTCGTAGAAGCGAATACTTCGGGTAGTAATGTCGAACTCTTTCGCGAGCTCGCTGATCTTAAATGTGTTCATTCCTTAACCTCACGACTTTCGTATAACATTCATACGAATATACAATTCGTTAACGTTAAAGTAAATAAACAACATCCACTCTTGAGCCTTGATATCACTCGCATTTACTCGAAATAAAATAGTCACTCGAACAAACAATAATCTCAAACTTGACGTTAACGTAAATGTTAGTATAGTTATGACGTAAACGTCAACAAAAGGTTAATGGAATGAAAAATGAAACATGGATTGTTGCCGCTAAGCGAACGCCTATCGGCTCTTTTCAAGGTGCATTAGCTTCAACAGATGTCACGGAACTCGGTGCGAAAGCCATCCAAGGGGCACTAGCCGAAAGCCAACTCGATGTGCAAAAAATAGACGAAGTGTTGATGGGATGCGTTTTACCCGCCGGCGTGGGGCAAGCGCCAGCAAGACAAGCAAGTCTTAAAGCAGAAATGCCACAATCGATCGGTTGTACGACACTGAATAAAGTCTGTGGTTCGGGTATGAAAACCGTCATGCTGGCACATGATCTTATTCAATCTGGTAACGCGCACGCGGTTATCGCTGGCGGTATGGAAAACATGTCCTCTTCTCCTTATCTACTTAAGAAAGCGCGTGATGGTTTCCGCTTAGGCCATGAGCAAGTGCTTGATCATATGTTTTATGACGGTTTGCAGGATGCCTACCAAGGCGAATTGATGGGTGTCTTTGCCGAACAAACCGCGCAAAAGTATCAGTTCAGCCGTGAAAGTATGGATATCTGGGCGCAGCAGTCGGTGACTCGTGCGCAGCAAGCGATTAAGCAAGGTTTGTTCAAAGAAGAGATCGTGCCTGTTAACGTAAAAAGTCGACGCGACGAAACCTTGGTGGTAGACGATGAGCAACCGAGCAAACTCGACGTCAATAAAATTCCCACCTTACGACCTGCGTTTGCCAAAGATGGCGGCGTAACGGCAGCAAATTCCAGTTCTATTTCTGATGGTGCATCGGCAATGGTATTGGTTGATAGTGAATTTGGCCGTCAGGAAAACCTTCAACCTCTAGCCAAAATTGTCGCGTACAGCACGCATGCAAGACAGCCTGATGAGTTCACCATCGCACCCGTATTCGCGATTGAAACGCTGCTGGAAAAAACGGACTGGGACAAATCAGACGTGGACCTTTGGGAAATCAATGAAGCCTTTGCCGTCGTGACACAATACGCGGTGAAAGCACTCGAATTGGACGAGAGCAAAGTGAACCCTCGCGGCGGCGCTTGTGCGTTGGGGCATCCAATTGGTGCGAGTGGTAACCGAATCCTCGTGACTTTGATTCACGCTCTTAAACAAACAGGCGGTAAACGTGGCGTTGCATCGCTTTGTATTGGTGGCGGCGAGGCTACCGCCATCGCGATTGAAATCTGCTAAATCACTCTCAACAAAGTTTCACTTACATAACAGTAGTCAGTAACAAGCTGAAAAATACAAGGATGTCATCATGACAGAACAAGTAAAGCAGTATATCGGTGGTGAATTTGCCATCTCCGATTCAAAACAATGGCTAGATGTAACCAACCCGGCAACCAACGAAGTGATTGCACAAGTACCTTGTGCCACGGAATCGGAAATGAATGCGGCGATTGCCAGCGCAACAGAAACGTTCAAACGCTGGAAAGAAGTTGCAGCGCCGGAGCGTGCTAGATTGATGCTGCGTTACCAACATTTGCTAAAAGAGCAACACGATGAGTTGGCGATACTGCTTTCAAGTGAGACAGGCAAAACTCTTGCGGATGCAAAGGGTGACATTTGGCGCGGGATTGAAGTCGTAGAACAAGCGGCGAACATTTGTAGCTCAATGATGGGTGAAACGGTGGAAAACGTCGCGACCAATATTGATGGTTACTCTTACATTCAACCGCTTGGTGTTTGTGCTGGTATCACACCCTTTAACTTCCCAGCGATGATTCCATTGTGGATGTTCCCAATGGCGATCGCTTGCGGCAACACCTTTATTTTGAAGCCGTCGGAACAAGTTCCGCTGACTGCAATGAAATTGGCGGAGCTGTTTGAACAGGCTGGCGCACCAAAAGGCGTGTTGCAAATTGTCCACGGCACCAAAGAGCAAGTCGACCGTATTCTGACTGATCCAGTCGTTCGTGCGATCTCTTTTGTCGGCTCAGTGCCAGTTGGTGAGTACATCTACAAAACGGGTACGGACAACCTAAAGCGCGTGCAGTCATTTGCGGGTGCGAAGAACCACATGGTCATCATGCCAGATGCAAACAAGCAGCAAGTCATCAATAACCTAGTTGGCGCGTCAGTCGGTGCCGCAGGCCAACGCTGTATGGCGATTTCGGTGGCGGTATTTGTCGGCGAAACCAAAGAATGGATTCCAGAGCTTAAAGAGGCGTTAGCTCAGGTTCAACCTGGCGCGTGGGACGATGAAACCGCAGGTTATGGCCCACTGATTAGCCCTCAAGCGAAGCAGCGAGTGGTGAATCTGATTAATGAAGGCAAAGCGTCAGGCGCGAATTGTGTTCTGGACGGGACAGATTGCCAAGTACCTGGCTTCCCGAACGGTAACTGGGTGGGGCCAACACTGTTTACCAACGTGACCACAGACATGTCGATTTATCAGGAAGAAATTTTCGGGCCTGTACTGTTAACTATGGAAGTGGATGACCTAGATGAAGCGATTGAACTGATCAATGCAAACCGCTTTGGTAATGGTACGTCTATTTTCACGGCGAACGGCGCTGCCGCGAGAAAGTATCAACACAATATCGAAGTAGGTAACGTAGGCATCAACGTGCCGATTCCGGTGCCATTGCCGTTCTTCTCATTTACGGGGTGGAAAGGCAGCTTCTACGGCGACCTGCATGCTTACGGTAAACAAGCGGTTCGCTTCTACACCGAGACGAAAACTGTCACTGCGCGTTGGTTTGAAGATGACATTCCAAGCGGTCCAAACATGACCATTCAATTGAGCTAGTCACAGAAGTAGCGATACCTCTAGCCAAGCCTTTCAAACCTTTAGATGGCTTGGCTTCAAGTGCAACGAATTAGACCTTAGGACTTCAAGATGGATTTTGAATTAAACGAAGATCAACTCGCGTTTGCCGAAGTAGCAAAGCAGTTTGCAGACCAAATGTTAGCGCCGCACGCGGCCGAGTGGGATGAAAACCATCACTTCCCTAAAGATGTACTGCGTCAAGCAGGTGAACTTGGCTTTCTGAGCATCTATACGCCGCCAGAGCATGGTGGTTTGGGATTGTCTCGTTTGGATGCGGCGATCATTTTCGAGCAGTTGGCTATGGGTTGTACCGCGACTACTGCGTTTATGACCATTCACAACATGGCGACGTGGATGATCACCAGCTTTGCCAAAGCCGAAGTGGCGCAGCAGTTTAGCGCGGATCTAATTTCGGGTGAAAAGCTCGCTTCCTACTGTTTAACCGAACCCAATGCAGGCTCTGACGCCGCTTCACTGACGACCAGTGCAGTGCGTGACGGCGATGAGTTTGTCCTGAATGGCGCAAAAGTGTTTATCTCTGGTGCGGGTGATACGGACGTTCTTGTCGTGATGGCGCGTTCGTGCGGCGAAGGAGCGGGTGGCGTTTCTGCATTCGTTGTTCCTGCTGATTGCGAAGGCATTAGCTACGGTAAAAAAGAAGCCAAAATGGGTTGGAACTGCCAGCCAACTCGCATGATTACCTTCGAAAATGTTCGTATTCCGGCTGACTATCTGTTGGGTGAAGAGGGAGAAGGCTTTAAGTTCGCCATGCTTGGCCTTGATGGTGGTCGAATCAATATCGCCACTTGTTCCGTCGGTACTGCGCAACAAGCACTGAACGAAGCCAAACAATACATGACCGAACGCAAACAGTTCGGCCGTTCACTGGCGCAATTTCAAGCGTTGCAGTTCAAGTTGGCCGATATGGCGACTGAGCTGGTTGCTGCACGTCAAATGGTGCGACTCGCCGCCGCAAAACTGGACGCGAAACACGCAGAAAAAAGCGCCTACTGCGCAATGGCGAAACGCTTTGCTACTGATGTTGGCTTTAAAGTCTGCGATCAGGCGCTTCAAATTCACGGTGGCTATGGCTACATCAAAGAATATCCAGTCGAGCGCCATTTCCGAGACGTTCGTGTTCACCAAATTCTTGAAGGCACCAACGAAATCATGCGTCTGATCGTCGCAAGACGATTACTAACGGAAGGCGTTGAGCTGCTTTAGTCAGAGAGACGCAGCCTTACCTAAAGAAATTAAAAAGGACTGAAAGAATATGACGGCACAAATCAAATTGGAGCGCGAAGCGCATATCGCCAAACTCACGATTAGTAATCCGCCAGCGAACACTTGGACGCTTGAATCCCTATATCAGCTCAAAGAGTTGGCGATTGAACTCAGTAATGATCGCTCTATTTATGCGTTGGTACTGACGGGCGAAGGCGAGAAATTCTTTTCTGCTGGAGCGGATCTCAACAACTTTGCATCGGGTGGTAAATCGCAAGCAGCAGATATGGCGTTCGCATTTGGTGAAGCGTTTGAAGCGCTGTCAGCGTTCGATGGGGTTTCTATCGCAGCTGTTAATGGCTATGCGATGGGTGGTGGTCTGGAAGTGGCGATGGCGTGTGACATTCGCATCGCAGAAGAACAAGTACAAATGGCACTTCCTGAAGCATCGGTAGGCTTGTTGCCGTGTGCGGGCGGGACGCAAAATCTGACAGCATTGGTTGGTGAAGGCTGGGCGAAAAGAATGATCTTGTGTGGTGAGCGTGTGACGGCTGAGCGAGCGGAAAAAATTGGTTTAGTCGAAGAAGTGGTGGCGAAAGGCCAAGCACTAGAAGCGGCGATAGTACTTGCACAGCGTGTTGCTGGCCAATCGCCGAAATCCGTGTCTGCGTGCAAAACTCTCATTCAAGGTCGACGCAGCCAAACTCACGTGGCTGGATTGGTTTTGGAGCGTGAACTGTTTTTACAGCTGTTCAATACACAAGATCAGACTGAGGGTGTGAACGCCTTCTTGCAAAAGCGCAAGCCACAATGGACAAACAGCTAGCGGAGGCCAAATGACAGGTACAGTAAATGTTTCAAAGCTTAAGTGCGCTGATGGATCTGTTATTGGTGTGCTGGAGCTTGATAATCCAGTAGCTCTCAACGCGTTGAGTTACGTGATGATTGAGAAGTTGTACAAACAGCTTAATGAATGGCAAACGGACGACAGCGTCGTCGCGGTATTCTTGCATGCTCAAGGTGAAAAAGCGTTTTGTGCTGGTGGTGATATTCAAGCGATCTACCGTGCACTTGAAAACAAAGAGCAAGACTTTGATTCTGCGTTTTCAGCGATGGAAACCTTCTTTGACCTCGAATATCGCTGTGATCATCTTATTCACACTTATCCAAAACCGATCATCGCGTGGGGGCATGGTTATCTGATGGGCGGCGGTGTGGGCTTATTTATGGGCGCAAGTCATCGCGTAGCAGAAACCACCACACGCTTTGCGATGCCAGAAATCAAAATCGGCCTTTACCCAGACGTAGGCGCGACGTACTTCCTAAATCAGTTACCAAAACATTTGGCACTTTTCTTAAGTTTGACGGCTTGCCAAATTAACGCGACAGACATGAAAGCGTTGGGATTAAGCCAATGGATTGCAAAACCAGAAAGCAAACAAGCACTGTTGGATCTGCTCGCATCGGTAAGTTGGAAAGGTGAAGCAAACATCAACGAAAAAATCGCCACTACGCTACGTTCGGTACAAGTGGACGAGCCAAGCGAAGGGATGTTGATGCCATATGCGGGATTGATTGAGCAGCTTTGTTCGGGTGATTTAGATTCGATTGTTCGCGCAATCAGCAGTGCCGACGTTGATGATAAGTGGTTCATCAATGCGCAAAAAGCATTGAATTATGGCAGTCCGTTGTCGCTCAATATCACTTATCAGCAGCTAACGCAGTATCAAAACCTCTCTTTGAAAGCGTGTTTTGATATGGAATTTAATCTGACGTTACGTTGTGGCTTAGAAGGTGATTTTAGGGAAGGGGTTCGTGCGCTGATTATCGATAAAACCAATCAACCAACTTGGCAACATCGCACGGTTTCTGACGTAACGCCACAAGTTTTGGAACGCTTCTTCGCGCCAATTGATTCAGCAGAATACCCACTGACCGCATCCTCGGTTGCCACTGTGGCACTTTAGACAAGGAAGAAATACGACATGGATAAAATTGCATTTATTGGCCTTGGCAACATGGGCGCGCCTATGGCTAAGAACCTACTCACAGCGGGCTTGAACGTCGAAGTGTTTGATTTGAATCCAAACGCTGTGGCAGAACTTACCGCACTTGGTGCGTCGAGTGCAGATTCGGTAAAACAAGCCGTTCAAGGTGCGAGCGTGGTGGTCACCATGCTACCTGCTAGCCAACACGTTCAAAGTGTTTATCTTGGTCAAGACGGGATATTAGATAGCGTAGATTCTGGGACGCTGCTAATCGACTCTTCGACCATCGATCCAGCGACCGCTCGTTTGGTTGGCGAAAAGGCGCTGCAGCTTGGCATCAGCTTTGTTGATGCACCGGTATCTGGTGGAGTTGCGGGCGCAGCGGCAGGTACGTTGACTTTCATTGTTGGCGGCTCACAAGAGAACTTTGTTCAAGCCAAGGTGGTGCTTAGCCACATGGGCAAAAACATTTTTCATGCAGGTGATGCCGGAGCCGGTCAGGTGGCGAAGATCTGCAATAACATGATGTTGGGCATTTTGATGAGCGGCACTTGTGAAGCACTCAATTTAGGCATGGAAAACGGACTCGATCCCAAAGTGCTGTCTGACATCATGCTGCAAAGTTCAGGCCGTAACTGGGCGCTAGAGCTTTACAACCCGTGCCCAGGTGTGATGGAAAACACGCCTGCAAGCAATGGTTATCAGGGCGGCTTTATGAGTCAGTTAATGGCGAAAGATCTCGGTCTTGCGATGGAAGCGGCGGTTGCCAATCAAACATCAACACCAATGGGCAGCTTGGCTCGTAACCTGTTTAATTTTCACAACGGTCAGGGCAACGGACAAAAAGATTTTTCAAGCTTGTTTGAGTTCTACCAAAAGCAAAATCAGGCCTAAGGAGTGCTTATGGATCTAGCAAATAAGGTTATTGCGATCACGGGGGCCGGGCAGGGGCTTGGTAAACAAATGGCGCTGTCGCTAGCGGAAAGCGGTGTTCACCTTGCGCTTATCGACCTCAATTCAGACCAACTGGCTGAAACTAAAGCGGAGTGTGAATCTTTCGGCGTCACCACTCGTTTTTATGTAGCGAACGTGACGGAGGAACAAGAAGTGTGCGCTGCTTTTGAGCAAATTGAAGCGGATTTCAAACAGCTCAATGGCGTGATCAATAACGCAGGCATTATGCGCGATGGCATGTTCATCAAAGTTAAAGATGGTCAGGTTAACGCGATGTCGCTGGAACAATTTCGGTCTGTTATGGATGTGAATGTGACAGGCACTTTTCTTTGTGGCCGCGAAGCAAGCAAGGTAATGCTGAACACCGACAGTAAAGGCGTGTTGATCAACATATCGAGCGTCGCGCGTGCGGGGAACATTGGTCAAACTAACTATTCTGCATCCAAAGCGGCGGTAGCCACCATGGCGACAGTGTGGGCGAAAGAGTTAGGGCGTTTCGGAATTCGCTCAGTAGCGATTGCTCCGGGTGTCATCAAGACTGCCATGACGGACCAA
>NZ_WXWT01000317.1:0-2002 GCF_009904725.1 Vibrio sp. V43_P6S15P86 | reverse complement strand
GCACTATGTCTAAGAGCAATTTAATAACTAACACTGGACACCGCTTTATTTCTAAAGGCAAGACTGCCTTTAAGATTCATATCCATACCCCCGAGGACACGGTACTGCACCGCTCGGTTGGGTTTGTTCGTATTGGAGAAAAGAAAGGCTTACAAAAAGCCATTAAGCTGAGAAACGAATTAGGCCGGCAAATGTGGGGCAAATTTTGGCGACGTCTTTTGAAGGATCCTTACCTCATGACCAGACTCCCACACAGCGTTGAGCCAAAAATTGTTCACAAGCCTAACCCCACTCTTGAAAACCCAGATAACCGAGATACGTGTTACATCGCTAAGTGGCGAGAGTTCAATGATGACGGTGACTACAAATACAAAACGGTGGTTCGCTCTATTAGTAAATACGGCAAGCTTGCCGCCTACATGCAAACCAAAAAAGCGTTGTTAGAAGCACATAAAGACAACTTGGAAATCCTAACATTCATGGGGCGCTTAAACAGCATTGACCTCAAGTGATGTTTACCGTTTTTAGCTTTTCAGTCCGTTTCAAATAGAAATGAAAAAGCCCCAAAGAGCGAACTCTTTGGGGCTTTCAGCTTTAGTCTTCTACACTACGGTCGGATAGAAGCTTATTGCTGAACTTGGTATTCAAATTCTGGAACAACGATTTCTACGCGACGGTTTTGCTGACGACCTTCACGAGTGTCGTTTGAAGCGATTGGGTTGTTTTCACCTTCGCCACGCGCTTGAATACGTGATGAATCAATGCCTTTTTCAACAAGTGCGTTAGCTACAGATTCCGCGCGTTTCTCAGAAACTTTTAGGTTGTAAGCTGCTGGGCCAGAAGTATCTGTGTAACCTACAACTTCAACGTTCGCTTGTGGGTGCTCGTTTAGGAAAGCAACTAGGTTATCAAGTTTTGCAGCGCTCTCTGGTTTTAGAGTTGTGCTGTTTAGATCAAAGCTACCAGTGCCGATTGTTTGAGTTTCGAATGTTTTCGTTACAACTACTGGCTCTTCTACCACTTCTTCTACAACCACTTCTTCAACAACAACTGGCTCTTCTACGATTACTGGCTCATCGTTGCCACCGAATTTGAAAGAAACACCCAGTGTTGCTGTGTTACCTGTCGCACGAGTTACATCGTTGCTGATATCAGTCAGAGTTTGGTATTCCGCGCGAGCAGTTACGTTTTGGCTTAGGTTGAACTCAAGGCCAGCTGCGCCTAGGTAAGAGTAATCATCTTTACCATCAAACATTACGTAAGCGCCACCCACTTTACCATAAAGTGCGATGTCTTCAGTGATTGGTAGGCTGAATTTAGGTGCAAGAGTGATTGCTTCTACATGGCCACCGAAAGAAGTTTGGTTAAAATCACCGATGTTGTCGAAACCTGCTTCTACTGCGAAGTATTTATTCATTTCGTAACCAACAAAAGCGCCAAGAGTAGAGTCGTCTTTGTCACAAGCCTTGCCCGCTACACACGCGTCTTCCATCCATGACTTACCCATCTTACCACCAACGTATACTTCTGCTTGTGCTGCTGAAGCCATAAGTAGAGACGCTGAAATTACCGCTGCTAATTTTTTCATTATTGATTCCTCTAAAGAAGTTCTTTTGTTAGATGCCGAAATGCGCCGTCTGACTGACGTTGTATTTCAATTCTTTTTATTCATTCCTTGAGTGAGATACTTAGTCAGCTTCTTTTTATGCACATGCATTTTTTTTATGGAAGCTACTTACGTACATTTCCTGTTCAGTGATACATATCGCCATCTCGGTATCACTGACGGGGTGAACTATAACGCTAAGAAATCGCGAGAAAAATCCCAATTCTGTCAATTTATTGTCATCAAAAATCTCAACAACATGTGATCTTAAGCAAAAAAATCCCCACACAATCACGACGCAAACGTTTGCTTTACTTTCTGGAACACTACAACTTAAGCAAAGTTTTTTCTTAAAAATGAGACAACAAAAATGGAACTTTAAGGAAGGTGGATAAA
>NZ_WXWT01000429.1:0-2013 GCF_009904725.1 Vibrio sp. V43_P6S15P86 | reverse complement strand
GTTTTTTTTCTTTGACAAGAAAGTTAGTTGTAAAGCGTGCAGGGTGACGCAGTTTTTCTTATGAGTGTTGAGTTTTTGAGAAAAAATCGCGCAGGTTTGTACCTGCGCGAGGGAAGATTATGACTTTTTCGCGTAGTAGATAGAAAACTTATTGGTCTTATTTAGCGTCTCGCAATTATTAAACGCTCGCTCAATAATTGGTGGATATTTTAAGAAGCTATTCGCGACAATGATCATTTCACCATGGTTATCGAGATACTTTGGAGCCTGACCCAATAGTGTTTCTGCTGCGTTGTAGTTCGTATCCAAACCACTGTGGAAAGGTGGGTTACTGATGATAAAACGATAATCGTCGGCTGTGTCTGAGTAAATATCAGAGGCGAATACATGGCCGGTTAATCCATTGGCTTTTAGTGTGGCTTGACTCGATGTGATGGCATACGCGTTAATGTCACACATCTCAATCGCAATTTCTGGATTGGCTTTTGCCATGAAAGCACCTAACACCCCAGCACCACATCCAAAGTCGAGGACTTTACCTGATAGAGTAGGTAAGGTTTCGAGTAATAGGCGGCTACCTAAATCGAATTCGCCATGACTGAATACTCCAGGCAAACTCTTAACAGTCAGTGATTGCTCACCAAGTGTGACCGTATAGGTTTTAAACCAGTCTGCTTGATTGAACGGCTTTGGTTCATTGAGGCAAGTGCCCCAGTAAAATGAACAGCGACGAGCGGAATCGTATTTATTGACCGGGCCATACTCTTTGAACATCTTCTCGATGCTTTTAACACCTGAGCGGTTTTCGCCAACCACTACAATTTCAGTGTTCACGCCTAGTTTCGCCATCAACATCGCCAGAAGGTATTCGGCTTCGGCTTTGGCTTTAGGCCAGTACAAAAGCACCATGTCTGCTTGTGTCTCAGTATTAAACTCAGAACCAAAATGGCTTTTAACCTTGTTATGAGTGCGAATTTGACGGTAGAAGCTGTAGTTTGAAGTGAAGACTTCCACAGATTCACAGTGTTTGGTCAGTTCAAGTGGAAAGAGATCTTCGACTTCACCTGCAACTAAAACATGTTTTCCGTTGAAGTACTCGAGCTGACGCTGAGCGATTTGGCTAGGAGCGATATAAGCAGACATAAATTGGGTTCATTAGAAATAATTGGGGCAGATTTTCGCACAATCTGCCCCAAGCTTGAAGTGATTAAGCTGTGACTAGCTGTTGTCTTGCTGGTTGAGGAAGTCTTTGAATTCTTCTTCGTAGATATTAAACAGTACCATTGTCACGGCAAAAATCAGTGGACCGTAAATCAGGCCGATCAATCCAAACAGATGCAGACCACCCAGTAACGAGAAGAAAATCATTAGGGTGTTCATGCCTGCGCTGCCTTGCATTAGCAGCGGACGCAACAGGTTATCAATAGAACCAACGACGACCACGCTCCACACCGTCAAGAAGATAGCCCAAGTCATATCGCCTGTTAAGAACAAGTACGCCGCTGCAGGAATCCAGATTAGTGCGGTTCCGACCACAGGGATGAATGATGCAAAGCCCATCATCGTTCCCCAGAATAACCCCGGGAAACCAGCGAGCCACATACCGATACCGCCAGCCAGACCCTGTGCAATCGCTGTCATGAATGAGCCCATCACGGCTGATTTAGAAACCTGCTCTATCTCTGTCAGTATGCGATCTTCTTGGCTACGTGAGAGTGGCAGAATATGACGAATCGCAGAGATAATTTTGTCGTGGTCACGAAGCAGAAAAAACAGCACAAACAGCATCAGGAAAAAATTCATCAGAAAGTTGGTGGCGTCTCCTAAAATTTTGGCGCTGATAGCAACTAGGTTAGAGCCAAACGATGTGGCAAATTGACCAATTTTCTCAGCAATGGCTTTTGGCTCGATTTTATCGAAAGGTAAGTACTCATTAACTATAGCTAAACCTTTGATAACAAAAGGATGTTGAAATATATCTTGGATGCCGCCATTAGTGACCCAGTTGTACGT
>NZ_WXWT01000376.1:0-2035 GCF_009904725.1 Vibrio sp. V43_P6S15P86 | reverse complement strand
TACCTAGGGGTAATTTCGGTAACTGGCTTAGATATAAAGAATTTATCTTTAGTTAGTTCAAGTTGTAGCAAATGACTGATTTCATAACATGATGATTTATCGAGAGATATCAACTTTTTAAGTTGAAAAATTGTACTCCATTTTTGCCATTTTTCTTTATCTCATACATTGCGTGATCGGCTTTTTGATACACGTCATTAAACGGTTGCTTTCCTTTGTTAAAGAGACAAACACCGATACTCATTCCTATCGTTACTTTATGTAAGTCTTGATTTATCGCTGGAATGATTGAATCTAAGAGTTGATTGCAAAGTTGGGATATTTCCTCTCGACTTGAATGCCAGTTTAAGATAACAAATTCATCGCCTCCTATGCGTCCAACTTGAGACTTGCTTGACGCAAGCTCTGTTAAGCTATTGGCGATATTGATGAGGAGGGTGTCGCCAGTATGATGGCCTAGCTGGTCGTTAACTGCTTTAAAATTATCTATATCAACAAACACTAAAGCAGACTGCTGAGACGGTTCGGTTTGAGGTTGATGATTAAAGTTTTCCTCAATTGCTTTTCTATTTAACAATCCAGTCAATGGATCACTCGAAGCCAACTTGGTCAGTTGCTGCTCATAACGCTTTTCTTTTGTAATATCGATATGAGTACCCATCATCCGTAGTGGTTCGCCATCAGAACCATACTCGACGATGGGCCCTCGATCGTAGACCCAGCTATCACTGCCGTCTTTATGAATCATGCGATGCACTACCTCATAAAGGTCGGTCTTGCCTGCTAGGTGATCTTCAAATGCACCCACCGCAAGATCGTAATCTTCAGGGTGGAGATTGTTTTTCCATGTTTCAACCGTCGCGGTTAACTCATGGGGCTGATAACCTAGCATTTTGCCCCACTGCATATTGAATATCGTCAAAGTACCCGAAGGAATATGCTGCTCCCACAAACACAGTCCATTACTGTCGAGTGCAGCATTCAACTTTTCTTGTAGTCGCGCATTCCTCCGCTTCAGCTCTTCATTTTCTTTTTCTAAGACGGCAATTCGAGTTAGATATTCTTCCATTTTGCGCATAATTTACGTCGTTTTCGGAGCGACAATATACGAAAAATACTTTGCAATTTCTATGATTGAGCTTGGAGATATAGGTATTGAATATACGGTAAATAATAAAGAATCGGTGATGTTACTTAAGAGCAGCAAAGTAAATGCTTGGAAAAACAAAGAAGGAAATAGGGGATAAGCGAGGGGCTCTCCTGGTGCAAAGTCATAAATGAGGCCTTTGCACCGGGACTACTGAGGGTTAGCGGTTTAGTGCACCACAACGCTCAGGCTGGTAGGTGATATCGACAATTTCAATTGTCTTCACTTGATTATTTGGCATTGGCCATTCAAGTTTTTGACCAACAGACAAACCGATCAGTGCGCTGCCTACGGGCGCAAAAATGGAAATATCATCACTGCTTTTCAGCTCAGATGGGTAAACCAGTGTCTTTGTCATGGTTCTATCTTCACCTGCAAATTTAAACTCTACAGTTGAGTTCATCGTGACCACATTATCTGGCATTTGTTCTGGCTCAAGAACCGTCGCACGGTCTAGCTCTGCTTCTAGCTCAACAAGCTCCGCCGC
This sequence comes from Vibrio sp. V43_P6S15P86, assembly GCF_009904725.1. NCBI lineage: Bacteria > Pseudomonadati > Pseudomonadota > Gammaproteobacteria > Vibrionales > Vibrionaceae > Vibrio > Vibrio sp. V43_P6S15P86. The sequence continues at coordinate 401 of NZ_WXWT01000376.1, read as the reverse complement.
GATGTTTGGCATTTTATCCAACAAAGCCGTGATTCGGTTCATATCTAAGCTTGAAATGTAGATAGAATTGTTTTCTGACATTTTATGACTCCCAAATAAAAGGCCGCCTCACAAACATGGGACGGCACTCTATATGTCAATTACGGTATCAATCATATGGATTTTATTCCATATGAACTAAATCAGATTCTAGTCTTTATAGTGCGACTTAGCTAGTAAAAGATTTTTGTTGTGAGACTTGATTTTTCTAAAACTTTCAGTCACTTCAGTTGTTCACCTTTAATAGCCTTGAAACGGCTAGGTTAAAACGAATGCTTTGTTTTTAAACAAAGCAGGGTTTATCGTTAGCGTGGTTTAACTCGACAATCATTGCCCTTCTGTAAAAGCCAAAACTGTATAGC
>NZ_WXWT01000261.1:0-2047 GCF_009904725.1 Vibrio sp. V43_P6S15P86 | reverse complement strand
CTATGACAACGCTATGCACAACGAATATCGCTTCAGCATCAGAAATATTCAGTGGTAAAGAGCGAGCTATTATTCCTATTTCTGCTTTTACTGCGAGTGGTGAAATAGAAAAACTAACACAAAGCCTTAATGATGGGTTAGACGCAGGCCTAACGGTCAACGAGATAAAAGAACTGCTGGCTCAGTTGTATGCGTATGCTGGATTTCCGCGCAGTTTGAATGGACTAGCAACATTTATGACGGTGTTGGAGGAACGTAAAAGCCGAGGTATTACCGATATCTTAGGGCGAGAATCAAGCGCGTTACCTAACGATAAAACCAGCTTAGAATTTGGCGCTGAAAACCAAACACAACTTGTTGGTGCAGAAGTAAAAGGCGCGCTATTCGATTTTTCTCCGCAAATTGATGAATACCTAAAAGCACATTTGTTTGGTGATATTTTTGAACGCAATGTGCTCACTTGGAAAGAGCGTGAAATTGCTACGATTGCAGCACTAGCAAATATGAACGGTGTTAATAGCCAATTAGCAGCTCACTATAATATCAGTATGAATAACAATGTTTCTATTCAAGAGTTAGAGGAATTTATTGTTGTATTAAGTGAGTGCTGTGGTGAAAGTGTGTCTAACAATGCTCAATCGGTCCTAAAAACAGTTTTGGAAAAATAAATATTATTTGGCCAATCATATCAATTAGAAAGGAATTCGTATTATGAAAAATAAATCATCATTGCTTATTTGGTCTGTGCTGTTGTCGACGGGATTTATGCTTCCAATTGCTCAAGCAGCCGATGGTAACTCATCTTCGCAGCAAGTTTATCGCTCTGCTGATCAGAAATCGTTTCAAGGACCTGAAAACCTATTTACCGGGAAAGTTAACGTCGAGATGTTGTTTCCTGAAAACGAAGTTGCAAACTACAGCGCCGCCTATGTTACTTTTGATGCAGGAGCTCGAACCGCTTGGCATACTCACCCTGCAGGACAACACATGATCGTCACTTCTGGTACCGCACTTACAGGAACGCGTGATGGGCATGTAATTCGATTTGCTGCTGGTGATAGTGTCTGGTGTCCTCCTGGTATCGACCATTGGCACGGTGCAACACCAAATGCGCCAATGACTCACCTAGTGGTTACGGCGTCAAAAGACGGTGAAAACGTTATCTGGAAAGAGCAAGTTACCGATGGTCAGTATGCAGTAGGACAGCAATAACAAAGGCCACGTTTTTATAGCGAGCGCAGAGCTTTTACTCTGCGTTTTTTATTGTCTTGTTGGGCCAACCAAGCGCATTTCCCAATCCTCGACTTCGCCAGTTTCTAGACGGCGCTCGACCAACTTGCCCCAAGATTCGACTAACGGCAGTTCAGACAGCTTAGTGAGTTCTTCTCTATCTAAACAGCCAGTGAAAACCGCGCCCATGATGCGAGCCAGTGGCCATTCTGGATAAGGTCTTTCACACAGAATAATCTCGTCACCTGCACCGATATCGCCTTCTTCCAATACTCGGAAATACCAGCCTGTTCGAAGCGTATCTTGCAGTCTTCTCGCCATGTCGTGTTGGTCAAATCGTACGTTAAGTTTCCAACAAGGCATGCGACCTTGCGACACTTCAAGTAGTGTTGAGCCGATACGGATTTTATCTTTCAAGCAAATCGTGGATTCGGTGACGCCCTCGGAGCTGATGTTTTCGCCAAAGCCGCCAGCGGATTGGAAAATAGTTCTTTCGCCTAATTGTTGTTGCCAGATTGGGTAGTGCTCGCTTGGGTAAATATGAAGCGCTTTTTGAATCCCACCATGAAAGCGCGGATCGCCTTGCTCATCACTGGTAAAACCAAGCTCTGTTGCGTGCTGGCGCTCGGGCAACACTTGTTTGTTGATTGCGCTTTGCGCTCCATGAGCATAAGGGACGGTTTTCCCTGCTAGCACAGCTTTTACGACGCCGATTTTCTTCATGTAACCTCCTTATTATTTGAATGAGAGATAAAGTGTTTACCTTCATTCGCGATGCGGAGCATGATAGCCTAGTAAACTTGTGTCGGTGTAGGGA
>NZ_WXWT01000328.1:0-2050 GCF_009904725.1 Vibrio sp. V43_P6S15P86 | reverse complement strand
CAAGCCAGTTTAGTGTTTATGGCACAATGGTTTAGGTAAGGTGGTTAGCGTTGCTCACACCTTAATTGGGCGTTATGTTTACTTGTATTTCAATGGCTTAAAAATTCTTCGATCTCTGTTCTTTGTCCCTTTGGCAGTTCGTCCGAGTTGCCTCAGCAAATCCGCATTGTCGGTCTAAATTCGTGAATTTCTCAACCCGTAAAACATGTCAATGTTCGCGGGTTGCTTCATTTGCAGGTCGTGGCGGTTGGCTTCAAATTTCACTGGCTCAAAGTCGCTTTTAGCTTATTTGCCAATTAGCATTTCAGCTTGGCAGTTGCCTCGGCAATTTGCCATTGTACTGCGCTTTGGCTGGAAAGAGAGGGCGCTTGTTGAAGCTAAGTCGAGTTGCCTCATTGGGCAGGGAAGTGGACTGACCCGCTTGGTGTTTCGTGCATTTGGCGGCCAAGTGAGTTTGAGCGTGTGATTCACTTCTTGAAATGCGGTCAATAAAGTAGTTCTTTGCCAAATAAATCAGTCGTTTGTGGTAAAACATAACAAACAATTCAAGCAGACCCTCAACGCGTGGCACTTTTGGTTTGCGTCGGGTTTTGTGTTTACGCTGCTATGCGGAAGGTGAGCCAGGGTGTTTCGGGCTACTTAATTGGGCGTTATGTGTAACCAGAGGAAAATGCATGGAAGTACAGCTAAAAGTAGGTAGTGACTCCTTGTTCGCAGAATCTTTAACCAAGTCAAATATGGCAAGTTACTATCAAACTCGTGGGATAATCTGGGATCACAATCAGTTTCTACGTAGCTGGGAAGAGTTAGATAACTACGAAGTCCATCTAGACCAAGGCCGTGTTGGTGTTCTCCGTTTTAGCTATAGTGGCGATACTACCTTCTTGAGAGACTTTCAAATTTTGCCTGAGTTTCAGGGTAGAGGAATTGGGGCAAAGTGTCTTGAACTAGTTGTTAGATATGCGCTTAAAAGACAATCCACTAAGCTAGTTTTGCGTGTGTTTAGTGAAAACCCAGCAATCAGCCTGTATGAGTCCAAGGGTTTTGTTAGAACATCTGAAGTCAAAGGGTTGGTTGAAATGGAGATCCCTTTAAGTTCAAACACATAACAAGCAATTTAAGAGGGATTCACAACGCTTGGCACTTTTGCTTCGACTTCAAATTTAGTGTTTACGGTACAATGCGTTAGGTTGGGTGGTGGCGTTGTTCACCCCTTAATTGGGCGTTATAACGCAGAAGAGTTCATCAGCAAGAGGTAATATGGACATTCAAATTTTGGTAACAGTTCTATCGGGTGTCAGTGTTTTTGTTTTTGGACAAATAGTACTGAAACTCTTCATTGAACCTGTTGTTGCTCTAAAGGCTACATTCGGTGAAATTTCAGGGCTATTTCTGCGAGAGCAACCCAAAATTATCGGCGCTACCGCTAAGGATGAAACTCGTGAGGATATGTTTAGGTTTGCTTCATTGTTGTTGGCTCAAAAGAGTGCAATTCCACTTTATTGGTTTACTCGTTTGCTGTTTGGCTTACCAAGTGAAAAGGCATTGGTATCGGCAGCTCGGTCGTTGAACCGTTTGGGAGCTATTACTAATGAGAAAGCTCCTGATATTGCGGGCGAAAATAAGTACAAATCTGTACTCGAATCAATGAAAAACATATCAAACAAGCTCAAAATTGTTACTGACTACGCAGCGTTATAACAAACAATTTAAGAGTGATTCAGCACGCTTGGCATTTTTGCTTTGGGTTGGGTTCAGTGTTTACGGTGGTCAAAGTCAGTGTCGTGGTCGCGTGCTTCACACCTTAATTGGGCGTTAGGCAACAAGAGGAAGTTATGAGTAAATCTGAAAACGGCGAATGGCATTTAGCTTTTGTAGTAGGTGAATTAGCAGAAGGCGAAGTTGAGCCAACAACGAAAATTCATGCATTGAAGCCAATCTGCTATGAGCAGTTTGAGTCAGACCGAAATGCTATAGCTGAATACCACAATAGCTTAAAATTAATTAAGAGTGTTCAGCTTAATATTCAAGAGTTTTTGCAGTCGATATT
>NZ_WXWT01000256.1:0-19608 GCF_009904725.1 Vibrio sp. V43_P6S15P86 | reverse complement strand
CTGCGATGGAATGTGTTTAAAACACCTCCAGTACCGCCATTGTAAGCGGAAATCATACTGTACTCGAGAGAGGTAGGGTGATGGACTTCTCTTAAATAACGATTTTTTAAAATGTAGAAATACGCAGTACCGGTATCGATGTTGTTTTCTGGATTAAACAAATATTCAGGGCTTGGCTGGCCTGAGCGCTTTTTCACGAGCTTGAATACGTCTCGACCGGCGGTTTTAGGTACAACTTGCATTAAGCCATACGCATTTGCCCAACTTACTGCGTACGGGTTGAAGCTGCTCTCGGTTTTAATAATGGCGTATATCAAATCTTCTGGAATATCGTATTTCTTGGAAGCTCGGCGCACGATATCGGCGTATTGGTAGCTGCGTGTTGAAAAATGGTCTTCAACCATGGGGATTTCGACGTAATACGCTTTCTTGAAATCTACGTCTTTGGTCTTGATCTTGTTTGCGATGAGATACTCCGCAAATCGGTTTGCCCGCCAAGACCACTGAATTGGCTTATTGTCTTGATCGACAACTTGTTTATACAGAAATGGTTGCCCTTCTAACGTGATTCCTTTTGAGGAGAACAAGTCGACGTGAGCTGGATCGTCTGGCGTGAGTAAGGTAGTGACAATCGCCTCTTTGAGGTGCTTTTGGGGCTCGGTAGGTGATACGGTTTCAATCGTGATCACGCCTTTGCGAAAGTCGACCTCGGCACGGCTAAGGTAGTTATCGATATATTTGACGTAATTACTTTTGCCTGCGTACTTAATTTCTTTTTTACCCCAGCGCTTTTGAATATTACCAGAGAAACTATTGATCAGGGCATCTAACGCGGCGGTATCTTTTTCAAATTGTCCAGGTAGCTCAGCTAAGTTATTGGCAAAACGGTTTGTGGGCTCGTAGTTGACGTCATAAATCTTTTCGACGAATTCACGGCTACAGCCAGCCATTAAAAGTGCGGCAGCAATAAAGACAATTTTTTTCATAAGTATCAGGGCTATTGAAGGTAATAGAAAAATGACACCACAAGTGGTTGTGATGTCATTGTTTTAACTCAAGCGACTTTATTCGCTCGGCGGTGTGTAACCTTCGATATGAACGTCTTTTCCTTCAAAGAGGAAGTTTACCATTTCTGTTTCGATCAGTTTTCGGTGCTCTGGATCCATCATGTTGAGTTTCTTTTCGTTGATCAACATGGTTTGTTTGTGTTGCCACTGAGCCCACGCTTCTTTCGAGATGTTGTCGAAAATGCGTTTACCTAGTTCACCAGGGTAAAGTTGAAAGTCTAGACCTTCGCCTTCTTTTTTTAGTCGAGCACAAAATACAGTGCGGCTCATAATGACTCCTTGTATTCAATTAACGAAGTTCGTGGGGTAGCGCTTCCAGCAATAGTTTTACTGGCGCGGCTAAACCGACTTCTTCAGGTTTAGATAAGTTATACCAAAGACCTTTGTTGCCTTCCATTATCACGTCCGGTTGCTTTGATAAATCAATCAAAATTGGCGTGATATCGAGGTGGTAATGGCTAAAGGTATGGCGAAAGGTAATCAGTGTTTGCTGCTGCTTGATATTGCTGGCTTGAATGCCACGTTGATCCAGTAGCAATTCAATGTCGTTTTCTACATCCACATGTTCGGTTTGTGGGAAGCAAAATAAGCCACCCCAAATGCCTGTTTGTGGTCTTTGTTCTAACCACACTTCATGACCATTTTCGGTGTTGTGGTGAAGCATTACAAAACGAGTTTGCTTGATTGGCTTGTCTTTTTTCGGTTTTTTACCCGGGTAGTCGAGCACATTGCCTTGTTGTTTTGCCACACACAGATCCGCAACAGGGCAGAGGCTACATTTGGGTTTGCTGCGTGTGCAGACCATCGCGCCCATGTCCATCATTGCCTGGTTATACTTATCTACGTCCGTTTGTGGGGTATGCGTTTCGGCAATTTCCCACAGCTGGTTTTCAACCTTTTTTTGTCCTGGCCATCCTTCGACTGCGAAACAGCGGGATAGGGTGCGCTTCACGTTGCCATCAAGAATCGCATGTGGTTGTTTATACACAGACGATAAAACGGCGGCTGCGGTAGAGCGGCCAATCCCCGGTAAGGCGTTCATTTTCTCTATATCAAGAGGAAACTCACCATTGTATGTAGAGGCGACCTCTTGTGCTGCTTTGTGAAGGTTACGGGCTCGGGCGTAATACCCTAAGCCAGTCCAAAGGTGCAGGACTTCATCTTGCTCAGCATTGGCAAGATCGATAACGGTTGGAAAACGCTCCAAGAAACGTTGGTAATACGGAATAACCGTAGTGACCTGAGTTTGCTGAAGCATGATTTCAGACAACCAGACACTGTATGCGGTCTTATTTTGTTGCCACGGAAGATCTTTTCTTCCATATGCGTCATACCATTCTAGGATGGCATTGGCGAAAGGTGTCACGACTTGCTCTGTATTCTATTATTGGTTAGGTGCAAAATTGCACCACATAATGGGCAAGAAGTACAACGGATAAACAGTAGGGATATAAAGAGGTGTGCTATTGCTTTTGGGCTGCCATAGGCCAAGAGCTCAACAAATACTTGCACCTCAGTAAATTCTTTGGATAATCCCCGCTTTGATTAATCAATGTGCAGGCAAAATCAATGAGTGAAGTAACCACTAACGAATACAACGAAGACGGAAAGCTGATCCGCAAAATCCGCAGCTTTGTGCGCCGTGAAGGGCGTTTGACTAAAGGTCAAGAGAGCGCGATGAATGAATGCTGGCCAACGATGGGTATTGACTTCAAAGCTGAACTTCTCGATTGGAAAGAAGTGTTTGGTAACGACAACCCCGTTGTACTAGAGATCGGTTTTGGTATGGGTGCTTCATTGGTTGAAATGGCAAAGAATGCACCAGAGAAGAACTTCATTGGTATCGAAGTACACAGCCCGGGTGTTGGTGCTTGTCTTGCGGATGCGCGTGAGGCGGGAGTTACTAACCTGCGTGTGATGTGCCATGACGCAGTAGAAGTGTTTGAGCATATGATTCCAAACGGCAGCCTATCGACACTGCAGTTGTTCTTCCCAGACCCTTGGCACAAGAAACGTCACCACAAGCGTCGCATCGTTCAATTAGGTTTTGCTGAAATGGTTCGTGAGAAGCTGATCCCTAATCAAGGTATTTTCCACATGGCGACAGACTGGGAAAACTACGCAGAGCACATGATTGAAGTTATGAACCAAGCGCCAGGTTTCGAAAACATTGCTAAAGATGGTGATTTCGTTCCTCGTCCAGACGACCGTCCTTTAACGAAGTTTGAAGCTCGTGGTCACCGTCTTGGTCACGGTGTGTGGGATATCAAATATAAGCGTATCGCGTAACTAGAGGAGTTCATGGGATGTACCATTACGCGATATTAGCGAATCCGGGTCATAACCGAATTTACTTTGATAGCGCAATGACCATTGCCTGTTCAGAGCTAAAAGCAATTTTAGCTTCACAAGGCGTGGATGTGACAGAAATTGGTAGTAAAGAGGTTGGCTTACCTGCAGCGTTGGTGTTTTCTTGTCAGGAAGCTCTAAGCGATGAGCAGACGCGAAGAATCGCAGCCTCTTCGATTTACTATGCACTATTTGAAGTGCGCGAAGATGGTTTACTTCGACCAATTCAAGCGCCAGCGTTCAATACTTTCCCGGAAAGCATGAGTCAGATTCTGCGTTATACCGGGAAAACAAACGAGCAGTTTACTCGCTTGATGGTGAATATCGGCATTAGTGCGTCCAATACGGGAAGTGAGCAGCTGACCTTAATGGATCCAATGTGTGGTAAAGGTACAACCTTGTTTGAAGGCTTGATCCATGGTTTGAACGTGGTGGGGGTAGAGATCAATGCCAAGTGGGTGCAAGAGATCCAGACCTTTATCGTTAAGTTCATGAAGAATGGCCGCTTTAAGCACAAAGTGAGCAAAGAAAAGCGCACAGCGGGTGGCAAGAAAGTGGCGGATGGTTTCGTGGTTGAAGCAGCAGCGAATAAAGAAGATTACAACCAAGGCAATCTTCAGTTTATGAAGCTGTATTCGGCTGATACTCGTATCGCTGATCAAGTCGTGAAAAAGAACTCAGTTGATGTGATGGTGTCTGACTTGCCTTACGGCGTGCAGCACGGCAGCAAAAATGCCAAGGACAGCAAACTGAACCGTAGTCCACTAGAGCTTTTAAACGAGGCTCTGCCTGCATGGAAAGTGGTATTGAAAAAGCAAGGTTCAGTGGTGTTGTCTTTCAATGAATTCACATTGAAATGGAAAGATGTCGCGGCATTATTTGAAGAGCAAGGTTGGAAGGTACTTTCAGAAGAGCCTTACATCGGTTATCTTCACCGTGTTGATCAATCTATCAACCGCAATATTATTGTGGCAGTAAAACCATAATCGACTTGAGTCGAACGAACCCTATGGAAAAGCCAACGACACGTTGGCTTTTTTTACCTCTGAGCTCAACGAGTTCTCTTGTAAATAGAAGGTAGAGAATGAAACCGACAGTGGAAATTTTGACAGATATTTTGGCGGAAGTACGCCCTTTAATCGGCCAAGGTAAAGTGGCTGATTACATTCCTGCTCTGGCAAAAGTACCCAGCAACAAGTTAGGTATTGCGGTATACACCAACGAAGGTGAGGTTATTAAGGCGGGTGATGCCGATGAACCTTTCTCTATCCAATCTATTTCAAAAGCATTGAGCTTGACGTTAGCGATGTGCTTGTACAAGCAAGAAGAAATTTGGTCTCGAGTGGGAAAAGAGCCTTCGGGGCAGGCATTTAATTCGCTAATCCAGCTAGAAATGGAGCAAGGTATTCCTCGTAATCCATTTATAAATGCTGGAGCGATAGTAGTGGCAGATTTGTTACAAACTCGCTTATCTGCACCTCGTCAGCGCCTGTTGGAATTTGTGCGTCAGCTTTCTGGTGATACCCATATTGTGTATGACAAAGTCGTTGCGGCATCCGAAATGATGCATGGTGATCGTAATGCGGCGATTGCATATCTCATGCGCTCGTTTGGCAACTTCGAAAATGAGGTGATTCCAGTACTACAAAACTACTTCCACGCTTGTGCGCTGAAGATGAGTTGCGTCGATTTGGCTAAAACGTTTAGCTATTTAGCAAACAAGGGCACATCGGTACAAACGGGTAAGCCTGTAGTTTCTCCTGTGCAAACCAAACAACTTAATGCACTGTTAGCAACGTGTGGCTTGTATGATGGCGCGGGCGAGTTTGCTTATCGCGTTGGTATGCCTGGTAAGTCTGGTGTTGGTGGTGGCATTATCGCGGTAGTACCTGGTGAAATGACCATTTCAGTATGGTCTCCAGAGCTTGATCCTTCAGGTAACTCGCTTGCGGGTACTAAGGCGCTTGAGCTGCTCTCAGAGCGAATTGGCCGTTCAATTTTCTAATGTTGGAAATGTGTCAACCTTATTTAGGACGGCACAGTTTCTAAATAAAAAGCCTCTCAATTGAGAGGCTTTTTTTGTTTTGGGGTTGCGTTACTCTTCGCTTTCTTCGGCCATAAAGGCTTCGAGCAAATCATTAAGGAAGAGCTTCCCTTTTTCAGTAATTTGCCAATGGGTAGCCGTTTCACTCAGGTAGCCCATTTCTATCGCCCAGTCGATGGTTTCTTGAATCGTACTAAGCGGTAAGCCCGTGGTGTCCACATAATCTTGCTTCGGACAGGCTTCGATTAAGCGGAATCGGTTCATAAAAAACTCGAATGGACGATCTTCATCCGCGACGACATGTTCTGTATGCAGATAAGGTTTGACCATATTTTGATAAGCCGCTAAATAGCCTCGCGGGTGTTTTACCTTTGTCGTTCGAATAATACGTCCGTCGGTAAAACTGAGTTTGCCATGAGAGCCACAACCGATACCAAGGTAATCACCAAAGCGCCAGTAGTTGAGGTTGTGCTGACACTGATAGCCCGGCTTGCTGTAACCGGAGATTTCATATTGCACATAACCCGCGGCTGCAAGTTTTTGGTGTCCGAGCTCGAAAATATCCCACAAGTCATCATCGTCAGGTAGCGTTGGTGGCTTGTAGTAGAACATGGTGTTTGGTTCGATGGTCAGCTGATACCAAGACAAGTGCGGCGGTGCCAACTCAATCGCTTTGTCCAAATCTGCCAAGGCTTGTTCGATGCTTTGATCAGGTAAGCCGTGCATGAGATCGAGGTTAAAGCTGTTCAAACCGATTTGGTGCGCCAGCTGAGCAGCGTTGACGGCTTCGTCTTGGCCGTGAATACGCCCCAAACGCTCAAGCTTTTGTTGCTCAAAGCTTTGCACGCCGATAGAGATACGCGTTACCCCGGCTTTACGGTAGCCAACAAAACGCTCTGCTTCGATGGTGCCTGGGTTCGCTTCCATGGTTATTTCGATTTCAGGCTTGAACGGAATACGCGCTTCAATGCCCTTAAGTAGACGCTCGATGCCTTCTGCCGAAATCAAACTCGGCGTACCACCACCAATGAAGATTGAATGCAGTGGACGTGGCGCTTCGTTAAGTCGGTATTTCTCAATGTCGGTATCCAAATCTTCTAAAAGGGCACTGATGTACTCTTCTTCTGGAATCTCGGTTTTGAGCGCGTGAGAGTTAAAGTCGCAATACGGGCACTTTTGCACACACCACGGGATGTGTACATACAAGCTGAGTGCTGGGGGCGTTAACATGGTCTAATTCGCTCGTGATTACTGAGACACTTGCTCAGACAGTTGAGCAAACAACGACTGGAGCGCTTTACCGCGGTGAGACAGTTGTTTCTTACGTGCAGGTTCAAGTTCGGCTGATGCACAGTTGTCTTCAGGAACAAAGAAGATTGGGTCGTAGCCAAAGCCATTTTCACCGTGTGCTTCAGTTAGAATTCGGCCTTCCCATTTACCGTGACAGACGATAGGCGTTGGGTCGTTCTCGTGACGCATGAGGACTAATACGCAGTGGAAACGTGCTGTACGCTCTGCTTCTGGTACGCCTTCCATTGCCGCTAGCAATTTTTCTAGATTCTCTTGATCAGATGCGCTCTCGCCTGCGTAACGTGCAGAGTAAATGCCCGGAGCGCCTTTTAAGAAATCGACTTCTAATCCAGAGTCGTCTGCAATGGCAGGAAGCCCTGTTTCTTGTGCGGCATGGCGAGCTTTAATGATTGCGTTTTCAATGAAAGTTGTACCCGTTTCAGCTACTTCCGATACATTGAATTCACTTTGCGCTAATACTTCAAAGCCGAAGTCAGACAACAAATCTGCCATTTCACGAACTTTGCCTTGGTTACCAGTTGCTAGCACAATTTTTTTCATGGGAATCTCTTTTAATAGTGATAGAGGAGAACAAATCGTTCTCCTCTAGATATTCTTTAACTAATAAGTGGTTTTTAGCCTGCTTAGATCCAAAAGCTTTTGGAACATCACAACCCAATTACTCTTCAACATAAAACTTCTGGGTGAATTTAAGCTTACCTGAGCCTTTGTTTCCAGCTTTTACGTCAATATCGAAAGTAAAAGTTTCTTCGTGGGTAATTGGCAGTTCGGCTAAATAGTATATCGCATTGCCTTCTTTGACTTCACGAAAGGTCAAGGTCTGAGTTTGGCCGATAAGGTTCTTCGCGCGTCCAGCAATTTTTGCTTCTAATGCTGGCTTACCCAATGAAGCTCTATCTAACACGCTAATATTAACCACAGCGAGGTATCCATTACGTTTGATATCGTAGCTACGTGCGACTTTGGGTGTTAGGAATGTTGAGTTAAACGCGACATAGTGTACTTCGATATCTTTCATATTTTTAAACTGATCGGCGAAGCTTGGTAACGACAACAGGCTAATCAGTAATGCGGTAATCCATTTGCTCATTGTTACTTCCTCAAAGCACTTGTTATAAAACAACCATAGCTGCAATTTTACCTTGGTCAGGGGGTAAAAAATGCGTACTCAGTCGTTGGTATTAGTAAGTGTGGTACAAAATCGTAAATAAAAAGCCATCATATGATGGCTTTAATTTCTATCGGTATCTGGGTAGGCGATTCTATCCGAATTTGTTTGTGCCGTCCTAATTCACCTTTTTCTATGTGAACCAAGCCCTTAGCGATTTTAAACTGCTTGGCTAAGAACTTAGTTAGGTGTGCATTAGCTTTGCCATCGACAGGTGGAGCAGTAATGGCGATTTTTAGCTCTTCACCATGCAAGCCAACGATTTTATCGCGGCTAGCTTTAGGTTGAATATAGAGCTTCAGGATGATGTCCTCACCATCTTGCCAAACTGCAGCTGACATTATAGCTGGAACCAAATTGGACCAATGATATCGCCCATTAAGAAGTTCGCGAACTGCAAGCCGATAAATAACACCAGTACGCTTAAATCAAGACCACCAATAGCCGGAAGAATACGACGGATTGGAGCGCACATTGGCTCGGTCAGTTGATGGAATACGTACTCGATAGGGCTGCGGCCTTGGCTTACCCAGCTCAAAATTGCACGGATCAATAGTACCCAGAACAATAGGCCACCTGCGGCTTTGATTAATGATAATAAGCCCAAGAATAAGAAGTCAGCGCTGAAAGAGACGGAACCGTTCGAAGCTATTAGGATAAGCACGACAAATTTAAGCACACACAACACGTAGGCAAACAACACGGTTGCTAGGTCAATATTCCCCACGGAAGGGATAACGCGGCGCAATGGACCAATGACCGGCTGAGTCGCTTTTACTATGAATTGCGAGAATGGGTTGTAGAAGTCTGCGCGCGCAGCTTGCAACCAAATTCGCAAAATTACGACCATGATGTACAGGTCAAATAGGGTTGAGATGAGAAAACTCATTGAATTCATAAGGTACCCTTAACAAGTGATGGATGATACTAAACGGAGTTCATCCAAATAATTAAAACAGTTTTTCCATTTCTTCCGCGCGAGCCACAGCAGCTTGCATGGCTTTAGCGACAATATCTGAAAGTTGATGTTCGTTGAATGTACGCAGTGCTTCTGCCGTTGTCCCACCTTTCGATGTCACGTTCTCACGCAGGGTCGATAGCTCAGTTTCTGGGTTGCTAACCACCATACTGGCCGCGCCCAATGCAGCTTGTTGAACCAATAGTCGAGCAGTCTCTTTATCAAAGCCTTGCGCAATCGCTTCTGCTTGCATCGCCTCCATAAACAGGAAGAAGTATGCCGGAGCACTGCCTGCTGCGGCAATCACATTATTAATGCCAGACTCTCGCTCAACCCAGCATACCTTACCGACCGCTTCCATTAACTCTGCGGCAAAAGCTTTGTCTTGCTCAGTTACATGGGCTGGTGCGAATAAACCACTCATGCCCAATCCCAGTTGTGATGGTGTATTTGGCATAACACGAACCAAGTTCAATTTGGTGGCTAGCATATCATCCAATCGTGAACAGTTGATGCCAGCGGCAATAGAAATCACCAGTTTATTAGTGAAATCGATCGCTTGCAGTGGTTTACAAACATCAGCCATCATTTGCGGTTTCACAGACAATACCACCACATCCGCTTCGGTCGCCGCTTGGATGTTATCGCTGGTGGTACGGATGCCAAAATCTTGTTCTAGCGGAAGACGGCGAGCCTCTGAAGGAGCTGTCGCGGTAATGTTTTGCGCTGGGTATCCGTTAGCAACCAAGCCAGAAACAATGGCTCTCACCATGTTGCCAGCACCAATGAAGGCGATTTTTTTATGTTCCATTTGTCTGATTTCCATCATGATATTTAGAGTTTGTTGTGCGCTCAGGTGTATAATGGCGCCGCTGTTACTTACTGCTCCTATTGGCGAGTAAGATGATTGCGCGATTTACTCTTTAATTTAACGACGAATTTATGTCGCGAGTGAGCGTTTTGTTAATTTAGCTGTAGTCTCGTGCGCCGAAAATAGCGGTTCCAATACGAACCATTGTACTACCAGCTTCGATTGCAGCGGTCATATCACCACTCATTCCCATTGATAATGTATCGATTTCTGGGAACTGAGCTTCGAGTGTTTGCTTCAATGTGGCCAACTTCTGAAACTCATGAAGTTGTGATTCGTAGTCAGACACGTTGGCAGGAATCGACATCAACCCTCTTAAAGTGAGGTTGGGTAGGCGAGAAATCAACTCCGCCAGCTCGAATACTTCCGCTTCGGTGACACCAGACTTAGATGCTTCACCACTGGTGTTAACCTGAATCAGAACTTGTAGCGGTTTAAGTTCACTGGGACGCTGATCATTCAGGCGTTGAGCAATCTTGGTTCGATCGATGGTGTGAACCCAATCGAAATGTTCAGCAACAAGTCGCGATTTATTCGACTGAATCGGGCCAATGAAGTGCCATTCGATTCGATTATCTGGATAATGCTCGGCAAAGTGCTGAACTTTACTGACGCCCTCTTGGACGTAGTTTTCACCAAAGGCGGTTTGTCCCGCTTGGTAGGCTTCGAGAATTGCCTCGACAGGTTTAGTTTTGCTTACCGCTAGAAGTTGCACTGACTCTGGAGTTCGACCACATTTTTGCTCGTCATATCGAATTTGAGAGGTGATATGTTCAATATTTTGTTGAATACTACTCATAGCTGTACTTTAGACTTAAGGATTTTAAATGGATATCACTGAGTTACTGGATTTTAGTGTAAAACATAATGCCTCGGATCTACATCTTTCTGCAGGTGTCCCACCAATGGTTCGTATTGATGGGGATGTGAGAAAACTAGGCATTCCAGCGTTTACACACCAAGAAGTGCATCGTTTGGTTTTCGAAATCATGAACGATGCCCAACGCAGTGAGTTCGAAGAAAAACTCGAAGTCGACTTCTCTTTTGAGTTGCATAACGTTGGTCGTTTCCGTGTCAACGCTTTCAACCAATCTCGTGGCTGTGCGGCAGTATTCCGTACCATTCCAAGTAGCATTCCAACTTTGGAAGAGCTGGAAGCTCCCGAGATCTTCAAAAAAATTGCGAACGCTGAAAAAGGCTTAGTTCTGGTTACTGGCCCAACAGGTTCTGGTAAATCGACGACCTTAGCAGCCATTGTTGACTACATTAATCGTAATCACAACAAGCACGTACTCACAATTGAAGATCCGATTGAATTTGTTCACAACAACAATAAATGTTTGATCAACCAGCGTGAAGTACACCGTGATACGCATAGTTTCCAAAACGCACTGCGCAGCGCATTGCGTGAAGACCCGGATGTCATTCTGGTTGGTGAGATGCGTGACAAAGAAACCATCAGCCTTGCGTTAACGGCGGCGGAAACGGGGCACTTAGTGTTCGGCACGTTACACACTAGCTCAGCGGCAAAAACCATTGACCGTATTATCGATGTGTTTCCTGGTAGTGATAAAGATATGGTCCGCTCGATGCTATCTGAGTCCCTTCGTTCGGTTATTGCGCAAAAGCTTCTGAAGCGTAATGGTGGTGGCCGTATTGCATGCCATGAAATCATGATGGCAACGCCTGCGATTCGTAACTTGATCCGCGAAGACAAAGTCGCGCAGATGTATTCGATCATTCAAACTGGTGCGGCTCACGGCATGCAAACCATGGAGCAAAATGCTCGTCAGTTAATGGCACAAGGTATGGTCGCTCGTGAAGAGGTCGATAGTAAGATCGGGTTAGAAGTGCAGCAATTCTCGTAATACGTAGGTGAACACGGAAGATGGATCTAAATAAATTTCTCGAAGGTATGCTGGCGCTGAAAGCGTCGGATCTTTACATCACGGTTGGTGCGCCAATTTTGTTTCGCGTGGATGGCGAATTGCGACCTCAAGGTGAAAAACTCACCGAGAGTGATGTAGCGGCATTACTCGACAGTGCTATGGAGCCAGATCGGCGTCAGGAATTTCGTAAAAGTCGTGAATCGAATTTTGCCATTGTGAGAGATTGTGGCCGCTTCCGTGTTAGTGCTTTTTTTCAACGGGAATTACCGGGTGCGGTGATTCGTCGTATTGAAACCAATATTCCCACCTTTGAGCAATTAAAGTTACCGTTAGTGTTACAAGATTTAGCGATAGCCAAGCGTGGTTTGGTGCTGGTGGTTGGTGCTACTGGGTCAGGTAAGTCCACCACAATGGCGGCAATGACGGGCTATCGAAACAGCAACAAGACGGGGCACATTTTGACGGTCGAAGATCCGATCGAATTCGTTCATGAGCATAAGCGCTGTATCGTGACTCAACGCGAAGTTGGGTTAGATACGGAAAGCTATGAAGTTGCGCTTAAAAACTCGCTGCGCCAAGCACCAGATATGATTTTGATTGGCGAGATCCGTAGCCGTGAAACAATGGAATACGCGATGACCTTCGCCGAAACGGGCCATTTGTGTATGGCAACGTTGCACGCCAACAATGCCAACCAAGCTTTAGAGCGCATTCTTCACTTGGTACCGAAAGATCAAAAAGAACAATTCTTGTTTGATTTGTCGATGAACCTAAAAGGTGTGGTTGGTCAGCAGCTGATCCGAGATAAGAATGGGCAGGGGCGCCATGGTGTATTTGAGATCTTGCTAAATAGCCCACGAGTATCTGATTTGATCCGTCGCGGAGATTTGCATGAGTTGAAGTCAACCATGGCTCGCTCAAATGAGTTTGGTATGCTGACGTTCGATCAATCTCTTTATAAGTTGGTGATGCAAGGTAAGATCAGCGAAGAGGATGCGCTGCACAGTGCCGATTCGGCGAATGATTTGCGCTTGATGTTGAAAACACAGCGTGGCGAAGCATTCTCTACGGGCAGTCTTGCTAACGTTAAGATCGATATGGATTAAGCGTGTTTAGACGAAAAAAGGTTGGCACTTGCCAACCTTTTCTTGTTTTGAGTATTGTGTTTTATTCACCCCAGAGGGCTTCAAACCAGCTTTCTAGAATCACCACCGCTGACTGGCAGTCCACATTCCCTTTCGATAGGGCTTTGTAGCCGCCCATGCTGAACAACTCCGCACGAGCTTCTGCTGTAGATAAACGCTCATCATGCAGTTCAACAGGTAAGCCGTATCGGCCTTGCAGACGCTTAGCAAATTTTCGTGCACGAGGGGTTATGGTCTCAAGGTCTTTGCCATGAAGATCAGTTGGTAAACCGACCACTAGCAAATCTGGCTGCCACTCTTTGATTTGCTTTTCGATATCGTCCCAATTTGGAATACCGTCATTGGCTTTAAAGGCTTTTAATGGGGAAGCTGTACCAGTAATTTCTTGGCCAATAGCGCTACCAATGCTTTTGGTTCCAAAGTCAAAAGCCATAATTGTGCGTGACATAAGGTGTCTCTATCTAATGTAACTGTATTTCGGACTAAGCATGTCCAGAGTCTGCTGAAAGATGACTGGGGTCGATGCCCAGCTTTTCGACCGCTTTCTTCCAACGCTCGTTGATTGGTGTATTAAAGATAATTTCAGGCGTCGCTTCAATGGTGAGCCAAGAGTTTTCGACCAGCTCATTTTCTAATTGGCCTGCACTCCAACCTGAGTAGCCAAGTGCCACTAAGTAATCACTTGGTTCTGCTTCTGTTCCTAACACCGAAAGAATATCACGTGAAGTGGTTACCGCGAGGTCATCGGTCATTTGAACGCTGGACTCGTAGTAATCTTTAGGTTTATGCAGAATAAAACCACGATCTTCCGAGATTGGGCCGCCATTGTAGACTGGTCTATCTAGGCTGGCTTCAAATAGGCGCGGGTGTACTGGCTGAACTTCCACCTGCTTGAGCATGTTGCCGACGGTGATATCAACAGGAGCATTGATCATCAACCCCATAGCGCCGTCTTCGCTGTGCTCACAAACGTAGATCACGCTGTTTTGAAAGTACGGATCTTTCATCCCAGGCATGGCAACCAAAAAGTGATTTGTGAGATTCATACTCATATTGACCCTTAACTCTCGTAAATGCCCTTAAGCAAACATCATACAGTTTACCATCTAGGTATGTGCATGAGTTTGCTTAAGTTAATGTACTACGCTCTCTATTAACTGTAATACAGTTTGAGTTATTCGCCTTTTACTCGACGCTCAATCGCATCCATCAGTTTGCCAGTGATTGAGATGTCAAAAGCTGCTTCAATTTCGCGAATACAGGTTGGGCTGGTGACGTTGATTTCCGTTAGCTTATCGCCAATTACGTCAAGGCCAACAAAGATAAGGCCTTTTTCTTTCAGTGTAGGAGCCACAGTTTGAGCAATCTTAATATCGGTCTCGCTTAGTGGTCGAGCCTCACCTGTGCCACCAGCTGCAAGGTTACCGCGCGTTTCACCTTTTGCAGGAATACGAGCTAGACAGTAAGGCATTGGTTCACCATCTACGACTAAGATACGTTTGTCACCGTTGCTGATATCTGGCACGAAGGTTTGCGCCATTGCGTAGTTTTGACCGTGGTTGGTCAGTGTCTCGATGATTACAGAGACGTTAGGGTCGTTTTCTTTTACACGGAAGATAGATGCGCCGCCCATACCATCAAGCGGTTTTAGGATGACATCACCATGCTTTTCACGAAACTCTTTAATTTTCTCTGCTTTTCGCGTCACGATTGTCGTTGGTGTCAGCTCAGGGAACCACGCTGTAAACAGTTTTTCATTACAATCACGTAGACTTTGAGGTTTGTTAACGATCAGTGCACCTTGTTCTTCTGCACGCTCAAGGATGTAAGTCGCGTAGATGTATTCTGTGTCAAACGGAGGATCTTTACGCATTAGTACAGCGTCTAGCTCAGACAGTTCGATCGTTTGCTCTGATTTGAACTCGTACCAACCGTTTGGATCTTCTTTTAGCTCCACCACTTTAGTATCTGCAATGGCAACGCCTTGATCGAGATGCAGATCATTCATTTCCATGTAGTGGATTTCATAGCCGCGTCGTTGCGCTTCAAGCATCATGGCAAAGCTAGAGTCTTTTTTGATGTTAATGGACGAAATTGGGTCCATCACAATGCCGAGTTTGATCATTATTTTTCTCCGTTTAACCAAGATCGCCGAAACGAACTTGTAAGGCTGTAATTGCTGTCAGAGCCGCTGTTTCGGTGCGCAGAACGCGAGGGCCGAGTAGCGTTTCTTCAAATTGATATTCTCGAGTCATCTCGATCTCTTCAGACGATAAACCGCCTTCAGGGCCGATCAGTAGGCGCACTTTCTCAACAGGTGTTGGCAGTGTGTTGATTGAGTAGTTAGCACGAGGATGAAGATTGAGCTTTAAGCCATCGTACTCTTCTTTACACCACTCTTCCAAGCTCATAATTGGACGAATTTCTGGAACGACATTGCGTCCACACTGCTCACAGGCACTGATGGCGATTTTTTGCCATTGCGCGAGTTTTTTCTCAAAGCGCTTTTGGTCAAGCTTGACGCCACAACGTTCGGAAATCAGAGGTGTGATGGTATTGACGCCAAGTTCCACTGACTTTTGGATAGTGAACTCCATCTTATCGCCACGTGAAATAACTTGACCAAGGTGCAGGTCTAAAGGGGATTCAATACTGTTTTCTACACGCTCAGTAATGTTAACCAAAACCGTCTTTTTGCTGACTTCACTGATAACCGCTGGGAATTCTGCGCCGCTGCCGTCAAATAGGAGAACGTCTTGGCCTTCTTTCATGCGCAGAACACGGCCGATATGGCCTGCTGCGTCGTCACTTAAAGCAAGTGAGCCAAGTTGATGAATGGTTTCTGGATGATAAATTCGAGGGATACGCATGAGATTTCCAGCAAGAGAATAAACTTAAACCCTAACATGGATGCTTTCTACCGAAAAAACAAGGGGCAAGAAGCGTTTCAATATCAGTTATTGAAACGCTTCAAGGTAGAGGAGTACTAGAGTGCGCGACAGGCTTTTTGAACAAATGGGTTATGATTGCCTTGTACTTTGGCAATGCGCTCGTCACGCTCACATTCCCATTTATCGACTGGGTAGGTTTTGTTCCAAGCACTCATCAACTGCGTTTGCTGTTTTGATAATTTAAAGCCGTACTCTTTGCTCATGTATAGGTAGGTACGAGCAATCGAACCTCGAGCACGGTCTGGTGGCATGACTTTACGCTGCTTAAAGTTCACTTGCATCTCACAGCGACCATAACTCACGCCATCGATGCCGTTCCATTGGCTAAAGTTGTAGTTCGAACGGTCACCGTTTACTTCACCAATGGCAGGGGTTAGGTTGTGCAGGTCTGCTTCCATCAAGCGAAAGGTTTTGTCTTTTTTCTTGCAGTTTTTACGTCCACCATCTTGCCAGCATTGACGCTGGTGGCCAAATTGCCACGCAGGTACCACATGCTCCCATTCGATTCGTGCGGCCCGCTTTTCCTGTTTACGGACTTGGTAACCGCAAGAGGCTAAATCTGGGGAGCCTTTTTTGCCTTGCCATTGAATGTTGCAGCCACAGTAAAAGCTCGTTGGATGGTCTTGATAAATTTTTACCGCCTCACGTTTGGCGGCAGAGAATGAGCTTGGTGGCGCGGCAACCGCAGTGCTAGAAAGCGCGATAAGTAACAAAGAGAATAGGTATTTCATGATTAAAGTCTTTATAAAGTATGACTTTATTCATGATAACACGCATAAAATAGCTTTAGTGATGAGTAAGTTAACAATAAATAGCGAAGGGAAGGTTTTGATAAACTCGATCTTTATTTTGGGAACGCAAGTAACACTATGAGATATAGATTACGATAACTGAATGCCCGTGAAGTTAAGTGGTTGGCGGCATTTTTGACAAGAATACGTTGCCTCTTTGCGCAGCACTTTATTATGACGGCGAATCGATAGAGGGTAGGTCATACAACCACAACGATACTCAAAGGTTTTACCTTGAACGGATTTTACTTCAAAGCTGTGAGTGGTTTTGGCTGGCACTTTAAATACGGCTTCCATGACACCTTGCCATTCTTTGCCGTGAGGCCTAACTCGTCCGTAAATCTGATAGGTAATTAGGTGAGCGACCTCGTGAGGAATGACTTCATCTAAGAACGCTTGGGTGTTTTCGCGAAATAAAACGGGGTTTAGGCGAACTTGATTTAATTGAAGGTAGGCTTTTCCTGCCGCTTTCCCGCGGACGTTGAAGGTGATTGTTGGAATAGGGAAAGAACGTTTGAAAGCTTGCTCTGCCATCGCGATGCAGTCCGCCATCACTTGCTTGGCTTTATAGCTTAGTTCTATATCCACAATTCACCTCGATAAATCAAATAAAAAAGCCCCCGCATTTGCGAGGGCCAGATCATAGCATCAGTTAATTACGGAGTGTGTTTTTTCTTGATGGTGGCATGGTAAGCGTGCCATGTACCGTAGCCTAGAATTGGCATGGTAAACAACATTCCGATCCCGTAGGTCGCAAAGCCGATAAGAATACCGCCGCAGATGATCGCTGCCCAAACAATCATCGCTGGAATGTTGGATTTCACGGCATTAAAGCTGGTAAATACAGCGGTCATCATGTCTACGCGACGCTCCATCATGAGCGGAATAGAAAAGGCTGAAATGCTAAACACCACACAAGCCAAAACAAAGCCAACTAAAGAGCCGATGACAAGGAAGGGTAGGAACTCACTTAAAGGTGCCCCTTGAACAGAAGGGTAGAGCGCATGAAGTAGAGCGGCAATGCGCATCCAAAATATCATACACACTGCGAGTAACACGGCGAATGCCCATTGAGATGTTGAGTTACGACCGATCGCTTTCATTGAATGGAACAAGCTAGCTTTGTGTCCGCGCTCTCTCTCCCAACTGGCATCATACAAACCGAGCGCGAGAAACGGACCAATTAACATATAAACAATCAAACTGGGCATGACGACCAAGTGTGTGCCTTGCCATTGTACGAGCAAAACAATACCTATCGCAGCCGCCATAAAACAGATGCCATAGAAAGCACTGATGAGGGGCATTCGCACGAAATCATGCAGACCTAATGCGAGCCAATGAAAAGGTGCAGAAAGATTGACCGTATTGCACGGTATGGTTCTGGCGTATTCGTTATCTGGCACTTCCTTTCGTTTGTTGTGGAAGTCCGATGGATTAACAGTTCGAGGCATAACTCCTCCTTGATTTATTCCCACATTATCCGCTTATACCAACTGACAGCGGTTTTTGTTCAGTCAAACTTGAGGCGACTTTTTCAAGCTTACATCTGAGCATTGGCTTAGTTTGGTATCGGCCATAAAGATGCCTGACTCATGTCTTTACTTAAGTGTTGCTGCCACAGTCGCCAGCATCCGACGTCTCTATTTAAATTGGAATTAACAATATTTTAACTATTGGCGGAGATGGGATAATTTACAAATAATTGCTTAAAATTTATTCGGTATAAAAATGAGGGAGAAACAGGACTGCTTTGTGGGGCAGGGCGGTATGAGCTTAAATGGCTGGATAAAAGTTGCTGAAAATAAAAAGCCCCCGCCATAGGCGAGGGCTTGATTGATTCTTGCTTAGCTTGATTATTTGATGCCAGCGAAATCGCGTAGAAGTGCAGCTTTGTCTGTCGCTTCCCACGGGAATTCTTCACGACCGAAGTGACCGTAAGCCGCTGTCTTCTTGTAGATAGGTTGAAGAAGGTTAAGCATTTCTTGTAGGCCGTATGGACGTAGGTCGAAGAATTGACGAACTGCTTCAATGATGATGTCGTGAGATACTTTCTCAGTACCGAACGTTTCCACCATGATAGACGTTGGATCAGCAACACCGATTGCGTAAGAAAGTTGGATCTCACAACGGTCAGCCATGCCAGCCGCTACGATGTTTTTCGCTACGTAACGTGCTGCGTATGCTGCACTACGGTCAACTTTTGATGGATCTTTACCAGAGAAAGCACCGCCACCGTGACGAGCTGCGCCGCCGTAAGTATCTACGATGATCTTACGACCTGTTAGACCACAGTCACCCATAGGACCACCGATTACGAAGCGACCCGTTGGGTTGATGAAGAAGTTTGTTTCTTTGTTGATCCACTCAGAAGGTAGCACTGGTTTAATGATCTCTTCCATTACCGCTTCACGCAGGTCTGAAGTTGAGATTGAATCACAGTGTTGAGTTGAAAGAACAACCGCGTCGATACCAACGATGTTACCTTGATCGTATTGGAATGTTACCTGAGATTTTGCATCAGGACGCAACCAAGGTAGTGTGCCGTTTTTACGAACTTCTGCTTGCTTTTGAACAAGACGGTGAGAGTAAGTAATTGGCGCTGGCATTAGTACTTCAGTTTCGTTACAAGCGTAACCAAACATGATGCCTTGGTCGCCTGCACCTTGTTCTTTAGGGTCAGCTTTATCAACACCTTGGTTGATATCTGGCGACTGTTTACCGATTGTGTTTAGTACCGCACAAGAATCTGCGTCAAAGCCCATATCTGAATGTACGTAGCCGATTTCACGAACGGTTTCACGAGTTAACTCTTCGATGTCTACCCATGCTGAAGTCGTGATTTCACCACCCACCATTACCATACCGGTTTTAACGTAAGTCTCACATGCAACACGAGCCTTTGGATCTTGCTCTAGAATCGCGTCAAGAACCGCATCAGAAATCTGGTCTGCAATTTTATCTGGATGACCTTCTGATACTGACTCAGAAGTAAACAGGTGCTTAGCCATGTTAGCTCCACTATATCTGGTTTAAAACTGGGGAATGATAAACTCTCCAGCGA
>NZ_WXWT01000151.1:0-2055 GCF_009904725.1 Vibrio sp. V43_P6S15P86 | reverse complement strand
GAGCAGACTTAAGCGGCGCAAGTGGTTTGGACTATGATAGTTTAGCTAGCGCATACTCGCTTTTTGGTTCAATTCTTGACGAAGACATTGAAGCTGAACTGAGGTTAAAGGGGCGCCCAGACTTGTTTTTAGATAAGTGAATACAAGTAGCTTAACAAAGCGTTTAAGGCGGATTCCCAACGCTTGGCATTTTTGGTTCTACTTCAAATTTTGTGTTTATGGCACAATGCGTTAGGTTGGGTGGTAGCGTTGCTCACCACTTAACGCGGCGTTAGTACGGGTTTGACATCAAAGGTCATAAGTTTTGGTGTTTATCTGTTTTGGCGCTCGTATTTACACCTTTCAGTTAGTGCCTTTCACGTTCTTTCCGGTGGCACTATATGCGAAGTGTTCGCTTTGATTTCATCGCTTACGGCTTCTAACTCTTAACCTATTTCTTTGGTGCTTCTTCATCTTTGTGGTGGCTTTTGAGAAAACCTTGATTACTTTTGGTGTGGCTGTTGAAGTACGAGGAAAGAATCCTTTTCTAATTTGAAGCAAGTGAAAGTAGGGCAGTTCAGTGCGTTTTTCTTCTAGCCAACTTTCGTCTTTCAACCGGGGTAAAGTTTTGTAGCTGCCCGTCTCACTTCAGTGTTCAAAGCCTTTCATATCATCTCAGTTTTCAATATCTTGGAGCGCATAAATAGAAGTAGCGCATGTACTAACAAATTGCTTAAGAGTGATTCGTAACGCGTGGCATTTTTACTTTGCGGTGGCTTAGGGTGATTAAGGCGCCGTGCGGTAGCTTTTGTATTGCGTTACTCACACCTTAGCAAGGCGTTATACCGCAATCAATCATCTAACCTTTTCATGGCTTTACGGTAAACATCGCTACGTTCTCGTTTTCCGACTGCTAAGACGGTTACAATGATGACATCGTCTTCAACTTTGTAGACGAGACGGTAGCCCGATTGACGCAACTTAATTTTATACATGTTGTCAGCTCCAGAAAGTTTTGAAGCTGGAACATGTGGGTTATCTAAGCGCTCGATTAGCTTTTTCTTAAATTGTTGTTGCAGAGTAGAGCCAAGCTTTTTCCACTCTTTGAGTGCGCTCTTTTTAAAGTCGAGTTTATAGGTCATCAATATTTACCGAAATGCTCTCTTCAGATTCACGCTCTTTAGCGATAGCTAGTAGTTCAAGATCTTCGAGTCTGTCCATCATCATTTCGTACGCTTCGGCAGGTACGCAATAAAATGCTGGCTCATTTCGGTTTAATACAGCAACAGGTTCGCCGTAAGCACTAGTTGCAACTTTCATAGGGTTAGCTTTCAACTCAGTAATGCTTGCAGCAACATCGGCTAAAATTCTAGTGGTCATATAATCGGTCTCTTAAATGGTCTTTATGTTGGTCATTTTAGCCTCAACCAAGCGGTATAACAAGTTGCTTAAGAGTGATTCGCAACGCGTGGGATTTTTACTATGCGTCGGTTTATGTGTTTAAGGTATTATGCGGAGGCTAAGGTATTGCGTTGCTCACACCTTAGCAAGGCGTTATGCTCTTAGGAGGAAGTTGTGTTTCTCAGGGAAAAAGAGAAAGCTTTGAATAAAGGTGCAATTTTAATCGGCACTATAGGTATTATCTGTATTTCTATTGCTTCAGGAAGCTTATTTGTAGCGCTAGGTTTGAGCTCAATAGTCGCAATTAGCTTATTACTACAGCAAAAATTTCCGGATAAAAGTGGTCTTTACAGCATCGAGGTCCTAGGTGGGCGTATTACTCTTAAACTTGGCAACAGTACACTTTGGCATTTGAATGTATGTGATGTTGAATCTTCTGATATAAGTTACTCAAGGGACGGCACAGTGCTCAAAGAAATTACTTTAAAAACAGCGAACGACAGTTATGTATTACCAAAACTTGAGTGCTTTGAAACTACCGATGTTTCGCTGCTTGTAAGTTTTGTGCAAACCCTAAAAGAACGAGCATAACAAATTGTTCAAGAGTGATTCGGCACGCGTGGCATTTTTACTATGCGTTGGTTTTAGTGGTTAAGGTAGTATGCAGCGGCTTTT
>NZ_WXWT01000104.1:0-2077 GCF_009904725.1 Vibrio sp. V43_P6S15P86 | reverse complement strand
CTTTTACAACGTCCAAAACCTTATCCAGACGAAAGCCTTGAAAGCTTTTTTATTCGTGTTGCAAACAAAAATGGTTATAGTGATGTTAATCGGTTTTTAGTAGCCGTTAAGCGTTATCTTTTAGATATAGATCCAAGAAAGTTCCAGACATTTCCCACCGATATCTGTCGCATCAACCCGTACTCCTCCAAGAAACATTCAATCTCGCGAACACACGCATTACATCACCTCAGTCAGTTAACATTTAACGAACCTGTAGATTTACTCGGTATCGCGTTAAACAGAAACCAAATGCAGTTTTCTCCGTCAACAACCGCGTTAATCCGTGGTGCAGAAGTCATTCCACGCTCTCTTCTACGTAAGGGGGCGATTCCATGTTGTCCCTGTTGTCTAGGTGAACACGGATATGCGAGTTACCGCTGGCATTTTTCAGGGTATGAATATTGTCATGAACATGACGTTAAGTTAATAGAACGCTGTAGTTGCGGGGCAATTTATGATTACCGGTATGCGGGATTATCAGGTGTATGTACTGAATGTGGGGAAAATATATCCGCATCTCAAGAAAACCACGAGCCTAAAGCGACCAGGATAGCATCTTGGTTAGCAGGAGATGATGTAAAACCATTGCCAGATGTCCCTCTTAGTTATAGATGGGGGTTCATGCATTGGTGGTCTCAAATATCAAGCTCATGTAAAACTCGAAACAATGGTGAATTCTTAGCCTTTTGGGAACATTGGCCAAACTCCTTTCACAAGTTGATTGGAAAAGAAATAGATTTCAATTTCAAATACTGCGTTCTTAGTAAAAACGATTTAAGAGTGAAAGACATTCTAGGGAAGACTCTGTTTAGCTCAATTCAGCTTCCTGACCGTAACTTTCGTTCGAATATCATATTAAAAGAGATGTTTCAGTATATAGAAACACACTTATGGGACGACAACGGTAAACTGGCGAACCTTCGAATGAATATGCTCGAGATATGTGTATTGCTGAACTGTTCTCGAGAGCAAGTGACATCAATGATTGAGCAAGGCCTACTCACCCCAAATCGTCAACTTGGAAAACGAGAGATACTCATCTTTACTGAATACACTTTTTACTTGGGTGATGTTTATTGTCTTTGGCTTTCAGAATTTCAATCTGATGAGTTCAATCGCTCTTTTTACCTGTCGAGGTGGTGAATGGCAACACTGGCAGAAATATTAGATAACAAAACAGACGACCTTAATAAAGATTTGCGCAGAGCCTTTAGACCACTCTCCGCACCCGTAGACATATCAGATACTCCCATTGAAGCGCTAACCATACTAGTGAACCTAACAGATAGAGTCATCGAACAAAAAGACCTACTTGATAGAAAGAAATGTAAAGACAAGCTTAGAGACGAAAAATGGTGGGCTAACTGCTTCAGAACCGTTAAATATCGCCAAAGTCATAACCCAAAGTTTCCTGACATTAGAGCAAATGGCGTAATTCGTGCCGCACCAGTCGGGCATTTGCCACCTTGTATGCTTTCTTCTAGTAAATTACCCCAAAATAGCTGGGCTTATGCCAATGACTCTAGCCAAGTGAGTAAATCCTGTTTTTTAACGAGTGAATTTATATGGAATGGTGACGTTCATTGCTTAGGTCAGTTGCTCACAGAGCTTGAACATCCGCTCTGGAATGTTCTAAGAAAACTCGGATGTTACGTTAAAACAGCCAAATACATATCAAAGGAGCTAGCACTTATTCCTCCGTTGGAAATTAATACTTCGCTAGTTAGAAATTATCTGGCACAGATTTCTCTTCCGAACGACGAAGACTCATATATTTCTTTATCACCTGTGGTTTCTCAATCAATGCAAGAAGATTGCTATCAAGTATTGAGTGAGCACTATCGATTTTCTGCTATTACTCGATTTAGCCGAGCGACAAACATGGGAACTCTGGCAATGAGTTGCGGAGGGAAATTCAAAATAATCCGCTCTTTGCCTCCGATAGAAAAGTACCAACATCACCACTTAGACTCCGTAAATTGGCTTACAAAGCGCTCAGTCAGAGCTATACGAGACTACACAGAGTCTTCCGTAT
>NZ_WXWT01000298.1:0-2117 GCF_009904725.1 Vibrio sp. V43_P6S15P86 | reverse complement strand
AATCGCGTGAGGCGAAGCAGCACTCCCGCATGGTATCGATTTTATTCAGTGATATAGTTTGATTCAATCAATCTGTAACAAAAATTAGAGAGCAAGATATGCATAAAGTGACTCATGAAGCCACGAATAGTACATTCTGGGTTGATTTAGAGCAGGGCTATAAAGCCAAGTTGATTTATCAGCTTAAGGGTAATGTCATGCACATTACATCAACGGTTGTTCCTGAAGCACTGCGAGGTAAGGGGTACGGAAAAGTGATGATGGAAGCGGTGTTGCCAGAAATTGAGTCACTCGGTTATCAAATAAAACCAGTTTGCCCATATGTTATTCACTACATGGAGAAGAACCAAACGTGGTCACATCTGCTCGCATGATGAGTAACAACCACCAACGCTACCAAACTATTGGCCAGGAACTCAATCTCGGTAATTACCGCTCTGTAGAAGTCATACAATCGCTATGGGGAGGCTATGGGGAGTTAGTCCGAGTTACTTATTCTACTCGTTCGGTGATCATTAAGCATGTAAAACTCCCTAAGCCTTCAGAGCATCCTAGAGGCTGGAATACGGACCGTTCTCATCAAAGAAAGCTGCACTCTTATCAGGTGGAAGTGAATTGGTATGAGCATTTTTCCGGAGGGGTGGATACTCGCTGCCGAGTACCACAAGGTCTAAAAACGTTCCAATCGGAGAATGAATGGCTCATTGTGATGGAAGATCTCGCCGAGGTGGGCTTGCCAAAAGTCATCACCGATGCAAAGCTAGAGCATCTACGAGCCTGCCTTGCTTGGTTGGCGAACTTTCATGCGCGTTACATCGGTGTTCGCTCGGATAAGCTGTGGCATATCGGCACGTATTGGCACTTGGCAACCAGACCTGATGAGCTTGAGGTGCTGCAAGACACCGAGCTAAAAAATGCCGCTCAATTAATTGATCAAACGCTTTCGCAAGCCAAGTTCAAGACGCTTGTACACGGTGATGCCAAATTGGCGAACTTCTGTTTTGATCGAGAAGAATCAAGCGTTGCTGCGGTCGACTTTCAATACGTCGGACATGGCTGTGCGATGAAAGACGTAGCACTGTTCATGAGCAGCGCCGTCAAGCCAGAACGTTGTGCAGAGATGGAAGTTTGGGTCTTGGATACGTATTTTGCTCAGTTGCAACAGGCGTTAATGGTTTATCAGTCGAATCTTGACCCCAATGAAGTCGAGCGCGAATGGCGTCCTTTGTTTGCGGTTGCGTGGGCTGACTTTCAACGCTTTGTGAAAGGCTGGAGCCCTGATCACTGGAAGATCAATCCTTACACAGAAGCATTGACTAGCAGAGCGCTGACTCACTTACGAAAGTGAGTAGAAGTTTAAAAAGAAAAGCCTCCAATTAGGAGGCTTTGATATACTTTTTACTTGGCCTGATACGTGCCATGTAATAGGTATTGATGAACTCGCCATCTCGGAAGGAGCCATCAATGGCTTCGCCCTCAATTTGAAATCCATGCTTTTTGTACAGCCCAATGGCGGCGCCATTATCGGCGTTGACTTCTATCTGAATTCTTCTCACGTTTAGCCAGTTATCTGCCAGTTCAGTGACTGTTTCAATCAACTTGCTACCAATACCGAGCCCATGGAAGCTGTCATGCACTCCGATGCCAAATGATGCTGTGTGCATTGTTCTTGGACGCTGCGAGTGATGAAAGCCAATGTTACCCACTACTTTACCATCGATTTCAGCGACGTAGCTGTAAACGCCAGCGGGCATATTTGACAATCGTTCTACCCACATTGCGAGCGAAGGTTTTGGGAGTTGCAGGGTTTCACGTTGTGCTTTTGGTTGTGAATAGATTTCTACGAGTGCCGCTGCGTCTTCAACGGTTGTTGGACGTACGATAATTTCCATGCTTCTCTCCTTCGCTTTTTAGTATTAATTTTCAATCTAACCACAGTTCCTTATTTTGGATAGTATTTTTTGAAGTTTGAGAGATAAACACCTTTTAAATTAGGTTCTTATAGCGATGTTTTTCTAAATTTTAGTAGTCATTTATCTTTGAATTTAGCGAATAGATTGCAAAGGTGTTGAATTATTGTACTGAAAATGGCGTGCACGGCAGAGTATCGTGGTGAA
>NZ_WXWT01000291.1:0-2143 GCF_009904725.1 Vibrio sp. V43_P6S15P86 | reverse complement strand
ATACTACGTTTATGACTTTGTAACGATAAGGTGCCTGTTTTCTTAAGCGGGATTCCATGAATGGTAACAACTCAAATTTACGTCCTGATCTATCACTATATCCGCAATGGTTCTCGCTTCGGCTGTGGTATTGCTTGCGACGCGATCCCCTTTAATCAGATGCGTAATTTTACTAACTCTGTATTCATTAATTTTGGGCGGTTTAGCCAATAGTGATAACTACTTAGGTGAACATTGAATACCTCGCATAATGTTTTTATGCTTTAGCTCTGATTGAGTTTCGTGAGCATCAAGAGCTCTTCACTGAGAACGACATCAAAAGATCCATGGTTTTTTTTAGTATTTCGTTACTCTTCAAGTCGCATCAACTTCTTTTTCAATTCCAAACTTCTGAGCATAAATGGGAGTTTCGATGCTTTCTCTTGGCACTCATCGCTAGTTGGCGACCCCATTTATCTATCGTGGATTTGCCCGCGTTCATGGCTGGGCCCCTTAAATCACTGAATAATTTTAGTCTAGGACTGGCTGCACTAGGTTGTCACAGTGGATGAGCCCTAGCGACAGAGACCTACCTTATGATGATAAGGTGATGTAATCCGCATCGGAGCACGTTCTTAAATGTCACCACCGCCTAAACGAGTTAACAAGCAGTATGAAGTCGCGTGGCCGGTAAGCGTAAGGTCGTCCATACGGACTCTGTTAAGAAATGTATACCCTGAAATAGAAATATGTGTTATCACAAGTCAACTTCTTTGCATCATCACCTTGCAGAACGACAAGGTTAAAAACAGCGATCATCAACCAACCTAATATGATTGTTCTCAGATAGGTAAACCCCGTAAGGTCAATCACCTGCTTCAACTCGTCTCCTTGCGGGCAGGCTGTACCATACGACAGAGAAAACACTCTCTTCCAAAGGAGCTAGAACTCCGGGAGTGAATGATGTTATTAAATTCACCTGTGAGGGAAATTGGGAGACTATCTACACGAACTTAGGCTAGAAATACAATCTGGTAACTTCCTGTCTATGTCCACTAGGAAAATGATCTCCACTCATTATATTATTGCTTCAGACCAGAGTTCACTATGCGAACGGCATAGTCAAATTACATCTCACTGACAGAACAGCTCCTTATGGCCGATGGGTAATAGAAGGTGACTTATCCAGTTACTTCGATACCGTACACCATTGACGGATGATCAAGTGTATGCGTAAGCGGTTAAGCTGTAATGGTTTTCTTGATTTAATATGGCGTTTTATCAACTAAGAGCATGTTGAGAGAAACTGGTTCAGTACAACGCATCAGCATGAACCCCAGAGCGACGCTATCTCTCCATTACTGTCAAATATCATGCTTAATGAGTTAGACCAGGATCTTCATCAACGCTATCTGAGTAAGAAAACTCGCAAAGTCAGATGGTATCAATACAACAGCATAAAATAGGGTACCGTTCAGCCATTGAGAATAACTGGCAATGACTACCAGCGGTTACCTACTATCGTTATACCGATGACTTTGTTCTCATCATCAAAGGTACGAAACAAGATGTTGAATATATCCGAGAGGAATGTCTATAGTTCCTTTAGGGGGGGAATCAGATTATCCGAAAACGCGATCCTAAAGGAAACATGCGAGTCGTTACCACTATACCAAAGGTTAAGGCGATAGCATTCACTCATGCGTTAGTAAAAGAGCTTTCAGGGGGCTTCAATTGCAGCATGATACATAAGGTTAAGATGATCAACCAGAAGCTCAATGGGTGATCGCAGTTTTATCGCCATACTGACTTCACTGCGATGACTGAAGATCGGATAAACAGAGTAGTGCCCTGGAAGCTTGCTATCTCGCAAGTACAAACGTCGTATTAAAGCACTGTTGTAGAAATGATGTAGGCACCGGAGCCAAAGGAAGGCTGAAACAAGGCTCTTTGGTAAAACAAATAAGGGGGCATCTGTTTGGTATATCCCTGCTCCGGCTTGTGAGTAACCAAAAGGTATAGTTCAAGTGGCTCTTCCAGCAACCAATTCCTATTTTCTGACGAAAACCAGAAATACCATTCCTTCAAGATAGTCAGATGTTCCTATGCCTGTAGGCCGACTGCGCTCTGTCTCTTGATTTATTTGCTTCAGATATGATAAGGC
>NZ_WXWT01000327.1:0-2150 GCF_009904725.1 Vibrio sp. V43_P6S15P86 | reverse complement strand
AATATAGAGTAAAGGCTCACTTTTTAATTTTTGCCATAATATTAGTGAGTTATGATTAATGTTAGTGTTTGTTTTATTAGTTGTGTCTAATTAGTTAGGCGTAATGACATGAAAATACCCCCACTCATCTATGCAAATAAGCAGGGGTATAAGTTTATTTTACTTCTGGGAAGGTAGTGAATATCGTCCACTCATCTTTAACCATTCCTTGCTGGCCGACAACAGTGGCAGTAACGCGGCGGTTTAATGCGTGGCTGACACGATCCATACCCGGCTCTGCTAACTGTGTGTCGCCAAAAGCAATAATGGCGAGGCGGTCACCCGGGATTCCCTTTTCTATCAATAGATTGCGTACATTCTCTGCACGATGGCGAGATAGGTTTAAATTATAGTCTGCGCGTCCTACCTTACTTGCGTATCCTTGTATCTCTATAGAAGTGGTTGGATACTTTTTAAGAAATGCAGCCAACTCATCTATCTTGTTTTTAAAAATTTGGTTAATAAGAGCAGAGTCGTTATCAAACAAAATCTTAAGTTGGTATTGCTCTTCTTTATGCAAATAGGTTTCACAACCATCATTGTCCACTTCTGCCCCTATTGGAGTGCCTGCGCAAAGATCACGAGCGTTTATCACACCATCTTTGTCCAAGTCGTTTAGGTCAGCAATCTGATTCGCCTTTGGTATAGGAATGTACATCAGCTCATCTTGTGCGTATGCACTATGATGACTCATTATGATTAAAGCCAGAGTGATTAGAAGGTTCTTTTTCATTGTATTTAGTACTCCACCGATTGAGTCCACGCTTCCGGTATGTCGACGCGCAATGCGTCTAAAAGCTGCCCGGTTGAAGTCAGGGTCCGATATTGTGCGTATTGCTGTGCAAATTGTGTTTCTAAGTAGTTTTTGCGTGATTCAAACAACTCGTTTTCAGTGTTCAGCAGATCAAGTAAGGTGCGCTTTCCAATACGATATTGTTTTTGGTATGCAATAACGGTGTTTGACATGGAATCAACGTGTTGTATTAAAAAAGACTTTTGTTGTTTAGTCAGTTCAAGAGCGCTCCACGAAAGGCGGAGCTCTTGCTCCACACTTCGGTATGCTCGCTCTCTGAGGTCTTTCGCTTTATTGAGTTGATAGGCCATACTGTCACTGTTCGCAGAGTCTCGGCCACCGTTGTAAAGGTTGTATCGGACACGAAGCATTGCTTGTGTTTCAGAGTTGAGACCATTTACTCCTCCTACATCATCGTTCCAGCTTTGTTTCGCTTCAAATGAGATGACTGGGAAATAGTTTGCATCCGCTTGTTTATATTGGAACCTGGCAGAATCGACATCTGCGAGTGCTATTTTTATGACAGGATGATTGTCAAAAGCCTGCGATTGGGCCTCGTCTAGAGAATTGGGGATAAAGTTTTGGTCTGCGTGCGGAAAAATAAGGTTAGTTGGTGCTTCACCAACTAAGCGAAAGAATGCTGTTTGAGCGTCTTTATGGTTATTTTGTGCAGCTAAAACATTACTTTGAGCTTTTGCTAAACGAGCTTTAACCTGGTTAAGGTCGGCAACTGAGCCAATTCCTGACTCTGTACGCTTTTTAATATCAGTATAAATTCGCTTATGTGTGTTTAGGTTGCTAGTGGAAAGCGCAGTCAGCTTTTGTGTTTTTACTACATCCAAATAAGCTTTGATGACTTCTAACGCAACATTTTGGGCATCTGCAAGCAACTGATAACGCACAGACTCTGCATCTGCAGAGGTACGATCAATGTCATATAGGGTTTTTGAACCATCCCAGATCAACTGGGTAAGAGTAATTGCCATATCTTTGCGGGTCATCTCGGTATCACTCTTACCAGTAGAGTCGGAAGGGTGAATGCTCTCGTAACCGATACCCGCGTCAATATCGAGACTAGGTTTATATGCTCCACGTGATTTATCGATAATATAACGACTACTCATATACTCGTTAAACGCACTTTTGATATCAGGGTTCGTTGCAAATGTTGTCGCTATTGCTTGTTCTAAAGTTTGTGCGCTAGAAACCAGTGGTATTAGCAAACCAAAACACGCGATACTAATATTACTTAGCTTCACTAAAATCTCCCCAAATAATTTAACGCCAGTTATTTTTCAAAAATAAATATTAACGATTA
>NZ_WXWT01000359.1:0-2186 GCF_009904725.1 Vibrio sp. V43_P6S15P86 | reverse complement strand
GTTTACATACCAATTACCTATGGTGAAATTCTCATCTTGAATCTCAGTCAAATCTGTTGACTTCAAACCTAATGCATCTTGAACTTTCTTTGTACATCGTAACTGATACATAAACGTAATATCCTGATGTTTCGTTATTTTCAGCTACGATAAAGTGTGCGGAACTCAATTGCAACATAACGCCCTGTTAAGGTGTGAGCAACGCAATACCAAAGCCACCGCATACCACCTTAAACACCAAACACAACGCATAGTAAAAATGCAACGCGTTGCGAATCACTCTTGAACAGTTTGTTAGTTGAATTGTTTCACCGCCCTACACTTGGGAAAGGTTGAACAACCCCAAAACTGTTTACCTATATTTTCACCACGCTTGGTTTCACGCAACACCATTTCAGAGCCGCAACGGGGGCACTGATTTGAGCTAGCTTTGGATGCGACAACTTCTTTGACATGTTTGCGATGCTTTAAATCCGTAATGACTCCGCGCTTTAACTTTATCTGGTTTATAGACTCTGTTAACCGAGCATAATCCTTATCAGAGAAGACTACCTCGTTAAATTGCTGAATGTATCGAATGCTTCCTCGAGCATAGGTAACGTTTGGAGGCATTTCGGTTTTAAAGGTACTGTCACCGATGAAAACAATAACTGAATGCAAGTGTTCTTCACTGCAACCTAGCAAGGTTTCCAGCGCTTTTATGTGCTTGTAATTCTGATGCAGCGGGTTTTGAAATTTAGAGGAATGACGGTAAATCTTTTGTGTCCACTGCTTCTGGCGAATCGAACCAAATATCCAACCTTTCATATTCTTAGTTTCAACGACAAAGATGCCATATTTAGAAACCACAATATGGTCGACTTGAGTTGTACCATCGATAGTTGGCAACGTTACGTCTTTTATTAGCGTGTAATCAGACTCTGGTAATTTGGACAAAAGACGGTTTACGAGAAACTCACCGAATACACCTTTTAGCCACCTACTTTTGAAAATGCTAACCATGAGCAATAAAGGTAGTAGATACCAAACTTGCTCAAGAACATTAAGAAATGCTTCAAAAATATTCACGGATTTTCCCTATTCAACTAACGCTCTGTTAAGGTGTGAGCAACGCAATACCGATGCTTCCGCATACCACCTTAAACACTAAACGCAACGCATAATAAAAATGCCACGCGTTGCGAATCACTCTTAAAGAGTTTGTTATATGCGTTTTTTAGCTTCAATGATATCAGCAACATACAGGTTACTACTACTATTTGCTACGTTCGTTTTCTCGCTAAAGAAACCTTTGATAATACGAAACTTTCTTTCAGTACTATGGACAGAACCAATATTGGGTAACCAAGGCTTCATAAGAGTTAAAGTTGCTTCCATTAAGTTAGAAATTTCGTCAGCAGCTTTGTTTTTTAAAACGTAACGATTTAATAGGAGTTCACGATCTGACTGTTCAAAGTACCCGCTATCGTAAACAACAAAGCGAGATTCATGTGCAGTCGTTTTTATGAGTAGTAACTTGTCATCATTTTCAGGGTTAAGTGTTCTACCATCGACAACCTTAAACTCGATGCCCTTTTCAGCGCACAACGTAAAATTACTAGGATCACGATAAATACGCTCCAATGATTGCAAATTGTTGGATATTTTTAGCAGATTTACTGAATCCAAATGCGATGAGAACTTGAGAAACACAGCATCACCACTAATTTCATCAAACAAATTGCGTACTTCATTTGTTAGCTTGAATATCTGAAACCCTAAGTAGCTTTGATTTGCTACATGATTTTTTAATTCATGTTGCTCAAGTTTTACTATCCCTAAGATATTATCGAGAGTATTTGTGTCAAGGTTGTACCCATATATGACTTTTTTAATGAAATACAGGTAGTTAAAAATGCACCCTGCCAATTGACGCTTTATATGCTCATGAATATAACCCTGCTCTTTTCTAAGCACCTGCTGACGAATAACGTCATAAAAAAGATAAGCTACAAAGAAAAATACGCCGTTGGATGCCACTGAAGTTAAGACAGAGCTTAAATCTTCACTTTTCACAAATTCAGCACCAAGAAAGCACAGAACTGTCGCTACACCCAAACTCAAATATGGCAAAAATCTAAGCCAATACATTCATCTCGATTCCTAATATTGATACCAAAGCATATAACGCCCTGTTAAGGTGTGAG
>NZ_WXWT01000268.1:0-2204 GCF_009904725.1 Vibrio sp. V43_P6S15P86 | reverse complement strand
GTTAAAAGTAAGATCTGGATCAACAACTTATATGGAACTTTGGACTAGCTCATATTTTTTTAGAAAAAAAATAAGTTCCGTTTGGATGTTTTTAGCTGCGAAGTTAGTCTTAGTCACGTGGATACACGGTGTGTATGCAGGAACTAAAAAAAGCCAAATTAGAAATAATGAGGTTTGATCAGGAATTTACTTCTCTCCTTCGGCGGCCAACTAAAGGTGAGATAGAAAAATACAGCTATATCCATTTTTAGGAGTTTTTCCATGGACAAATTTTTTAAGGTTTCAGCGTTAACCGCAGCAATGTTTGGTGTTGTTGCTGTTGCTCCAGCTACAGCGTCTACTGAAAGTGCAGCAGGTGGCGAGTACGTAGAGAAAGTGAACGAATTTATGCAAGACTCTAGTCTTAATGCATTATTTCTAGTTGATACTCGTTCTCGTACTCGTACAACAGGTAAGCCTGGCGGTGAAAACGGTGACCGTTGGAGTCGTCTAAACTACTCTTCTTACAACGCAATTTTAGACTTTACTTCTGGCTACCACGATGGTTGGGTTGGTGCAGATGTTGCGGCTTACTATTCTGGCGACCTTTACAACGATAGCCTTTACAATTCAAACGAAGGCTACCTATGTAATGAAATTTCAACTTGTAACAACCTAGACTGGGGTGCAGGTGATGGTCAACAGCTTAAAGTTTACAAAGCAGCACTGAAGTTCAAAGCAAACGAAAGCTTCAACGCGCGCTTTGGTATGCTACAAGCGGGTGGTAACGGTACTATTGGTAACGTTTGGAGTTTCGTACCTGGTACTTACCGTGGTTTCGAACTGAACGCTAAACTAGGTGATTTCAACCTAAGCTACTTTGGTGCAGACCAATTTACAGCACCTTGGCTACTTCACGAAGATGACTACGCGCCAGCGCTTTGGTCTGATACTTCATGGAGCTACCTACACTCTCTAGGCCTAAACGGTAACCTAACTGACAGCTTGTTTATGCAACTTGGTTTGGGTCAAGCTACTGGCGTTCAATATGCAAATGGTATCGACTGGGGTGCAGGTCAAGTAACTAGCTACCACAACGAAACTGACAACACTTCTTACAAGGCTTACTTGAAGTACACTGTGAGTGACCGTACAACTCTAGCATTTGATTTCTACGGTGTTGACGATGATGTGAAATACGATGGTCTAGGTTTCCACACTGGTCTATCTTTGAATCAATCTTTCGGCAAGCTAGCTTGGATGTCTGAGCTACGCTACACAGACACAGACAACCGTGCTGACTTCGTTCCTCGTACAATTCATACTTACGGTATGAACAACGGTACTTGGTCTCAGTGGTGGGATGCACTGTCTGACTGGAACAAAGCGGGTGAGCTAGCGTGGTACAACCGTCTATCTTACAACCAAGGTAACGGCTGGAACTACTACCTAGGCTTTGGTTACGGTACTGGTGCTGATTCTGCAGCAAGCGGTGCATCAGGTGACTGGGATTACGAAAGTGAATACGCAGTTAACGCGACAGTATCTTACTCTCTACAGAGTGGCGCACTGAAAGGTTCTACGATCCGTCTACACGGTACAATCCTAGAGCGCGATGAGTACGCTGGTGCTGGTGATGCGGATGAAACAGACCTACGTCTACAAGTTCTTATCCCTTACAGCTTCCACTAATACTTAGTGAGATGATAAAAAGGAGCCGCTAGGCTCCTTTTTTATTTTACTTCTCGACCATCATATATTTTGCAATATAACGGCGGTAACATATGCACGTTACCGTTTGGTAACTCACACTTTATCTCTGGGGCTAGCGTACGTCCACCTGAAGCACCATTGGCATGAGTAGTTAATGGAGCTAGGGCAAAACATGCTAACAATAGACCAGCTAAAAATCTCATAATCATCACCTTAATGTAGACATTGAGTATCTACTTGCTTGGGTAAATAATGACTTTACTGAAAAGTAAGGTATCAATAGTTTCTTAATATTGAACTAACTACAGACTTCTATATTAGTTCCATTCTCCGCCTCTAAATCGACACATTTCACTTGGAATATTAGTGACATCACCGCTTGGCAATTTACATTCGACTATCGGTCCTAAATTAGTTGTACCACCATTTCCGTTGGTGTAGGCAAAGGAAGAAAAAGAAAAGATACCGCATAACATTAAAAAGAGAAGTTTCTTCATAGTACATCCTCTTAC
>NZ_WXWT01000280.1:0-2209 GCF_009904725.1 Vibrio sp. V43_P6S15P86 | reverse complement strand
GAATTGATTCAACCACGTGAACTTTTGTTATTAGGTGTAAAGAGCAGCAAGTGACTCAAGATGATACATTTAGGAGTCAGAGCGTTGTCTTTGAGAACATAGACACAAAAAAGGAGCATAACTGCTCCTTTTCTAACTTCCGTGTTATTAGCAATTCAAAAGCCGCTCAAAGGTACAAAGTAAACTAACGTTGACCAAATTGCGACCCAAGCAACCACCACTGCCGTATCTGTCCAATCTTTATTCCACATACTGCCACCCTCATCATCGCATGTAGCAATTGAAAGACAGCAAAATCGATACCAATATCTACTACCTGTGTTGCTGTGTATAAAGTTTGTGACTTTGATTCAAACAGTTTGGCTCATCGGTCAGAAGTTCAATAAAACAGTCAGCCATAGATAAGTTGGTTACGCGCCCCTCGCCTTTCATCTCCAGTAGCGCATCGTAACCTTCTTTCCCTTTCATTGTATAAGCGGAGGAAGTGCCTCGATACCAGGTGTCGTCTTGAACGTCGACCCATTGTTGACCATCAAAAATTGCTAATGACTGAATTCTTTCACCTTTAGGGGCATCAGCTCGGTACTCAAAGTTTAAATTGTAAGTGTATGGATAACTGCCAGAGCCAGTACCTTCCACATCATTGTTGAGTGCATTGTTTATGGCGCCTTCAAGTGCTCGGCGAATAGCACTGCCTTTTACGTCGTAAAAGCCGATCGGAACGGCAAAAGGCAACAATCGTCCGGCAATATCTGCCACTGTGATGTTGCCAGGATTCAATGATGTTCGCACGCCACCCGCATTATGAATCGCAAATTGAACCTCATGCCCGCGTTTATTTAAGCTGTACAAAAATGAACGAGCAACAGAAGAAGCCAGCTCGCTCTCACCAAACTCATCTGGGATTCGCACATGACGCTTTTTGGTGTCAATACTGGCAATGACTTGTGACTGTAACTGCCTTACCCGAGGGATGTATTTATCACTTAGGATTGCTTGAGTCTCCGGGTGTTTCTTACAGACCACCACATTAGGTTGACCATGGATAAAGTCACACGCGGTTTCGAATACGCCTTGGTCAAGCTGTTGATTTAGTGTCGAGTCCCAAAAAATACGTCGGCCAAGTAACAGTTCATTTTGACCACTCAGCATGGTTGCTTTGCCGTTTTCATCAAATTCAATGACGCAGTGCCCCATGGTCAAAGCATGAAAGCCCGCTTGCACAACGTAAGTATCTTTTACTTTGACACCATAAGGGTCATCTTGCCCTAAACCTATTGATGAGAAATCGCCTTGTAGTCGGTGGCTATGTCCACCAACAATAATACCAATCCCCTCAACTTGTTCAGCCAACTCTAAATCGCCTTCATAACCTAAGTGGCTCAGAAGAATGATATTTTTAATACCAGAGTAGTGAATTTGTTTTACGGTCGCCTTAGCGGTTTCAATTGCAGACTTAAATGGCGTATCTGCATCTGGGTTCGCGATATCGCTCATTTTATCAATGGATAATCCGAAAATCGCAACCTGCTCTCCATGAAACTCTTTGACGATGTATTGTGCGCTTTGTGTCTCCGTTTGATAGCTATACACATTGTTGCTATCGCTGACTCGGTGAGGCTTTTGAAGCGATTCATTTGATAGATCCCAGTTACCAGCAAGCAATGGAAACTGAGTGCGTTGACAGAATAAGGCAACAGGTTCATTACCCATATCCAATTCATGGTTGCCTAACGCCATCGCATCAATCTTTAACGCATTCAACAAATCGGCGTTGGCTTTACCTTTAAATAATGAGAAATAAAGTGTGCCTTGGAAACAGTCTCCAGCATGGAGAAATAACATCCCATGCCCTTGACGTTGAGCGTCGTCTCGTAGCTCCTCTACTCGGGTTGCGATGCGAGAAAACCCGCCAGCACTCACGTATGGCTCTAGCGTGAGTTCATTGTTGATCTTAAGCTTTAACTGTAATGACGTTGGCTCAAAGTAGGAATGTGTGTCATTGATGTGTGCCAGTTTGATTCTCACTGGCTTATGATTGTTATTCATCTTCATCTTCTCTCTTTTCATTCCTTATAATAATAAGAAGTGAATCATGACAGAATCATGAATTTTATGAAACTGTGATTTTTTGATTTCATGTTTAAGTGATCACGATGCTATCTACACTAGTTTTGAAAGCAAGCGTCGCTTGTTGCGGTCTCTATTC
>NZ_WXWT01000489.1:0-2216 GCF_009904725.1 Vibrio sp. V43_P6S15P86 | reverse complement strand
TTACAGAGAACTTGTTTACCCAACCTTCTAGCTCATCCGCCAGCGAAGCTAAACTTTGAGTGCTTGATTGACTCTCCGTTACCACAGAGTTGAGCAGGCTTCCGCTTTCCTCGATAAGATTTACGCGCAGCGCAATATCATCGCTAACCTGAGTTTGTTCGGCTGCGGCAGTCGCGATCTGCTGACTCATTGCGGTGATAGATTCTAACGCCGTTACAATTTGCTGCAGAGCTTCAGAGGCATTCTTAGACTCTGTTACTGTGCCCTCACTGGTTTCTGCACACACATCCATTGTGTGAATAGCGTTACGGGAACCTTCTTGCAGGTTGGAGATCATATGCTGAATCTCTTTAGTGCTATCTTGTGTTCGGCCTGCCAGGTTACGCACCTCGTCGGCAACAACGGCAAAGCCTCGACCTTGCTCTCCGGCACGTGCTGCTTCAATGGCAGCATTGAGTGCGAGTAAGTTTGTTTGCTCTGCAATATCGCCAATTACATCGAGCACTTTTACAATATTATTTACATCCTGATCTAGATCGGCGACCGCTTTACTCGCAGTATTTAATTGAGAAGCTAAACCTTGAATGTTTTCAACCGTGTTATGAATGAGTTTCTGAGTATGTTGGCTTTGTTTATCGGCTTCGTCTGTGTTGTTTGCTGTATCACTTGCCGAGTTGGCAACATGGTTGGCTGAAGATGCCATTTCAGTCATCGCAGTGGCAATCATTGCTGTTGACTGCTGCTGGGATACGGTGAGATCGGCAATCGTATTTGAGCGAGATTCTACGGCAGATAACTCAGCGCGCAGTGCGTGCATGGATTTCTCAAGGTTTGTAACCATGGTGGCTAGTGATTGACTCATATCTTGCACCGCACGATAGATACTTCCTCTCGGCGCCACTGCATCAAAACTGGTCTGAATGTCGCCTTGTGCGACAGCTTGAACGGCTTTGCGCACATCGTTTGGCTCTCCACCAAGTAGATTGAGCATCTTGCGAATCGAGATAATCAGGCCACCGAGAATACTCCCCGCGATAACTAAACACAGTACAAGCTGCCATTGAGCGGTAGCCCAGAAGCGAGCATTCACCTCATTAAACCCGATCCCTGTACCTACAATCCAGCCCCAATGTGGTGTTTTCTCGGCAATAGAGTGTTTTTCTTCAATGCTTCCGTCGGCCTGCTTTTGACTCCAAGTATATTCTACGATTTGACCTGTTTTGCGCCCCAAAACATCTAAGATAAGTTGGCCGACGCTGTTGCCATCTCCATCACGAAAGTCGTGAAAGCTTGTGCCATGTAATTGAGGGTCAAGCGGAGCTGCAACAAAAATCATGTTCTCATCTGCGACATAAACGTATTCGTTGTCTTTGTAGATATTATTACGAAGTAGGCGAGTGGCTAATGATTTCGCTTCGTCCTCTGGCATTTTGCCTTCGATAGCTATTTTTTCTACTTCGGTAAGAATGCTGTACGCACTTTTAAATAGCTCAGTAACCCGAGCTTTGTTATCAAGGTTACTTGCGACGCGAAGTGTCCATAAGCCCGTTGCGGTCAGTGCTAAGAGTGCTAGCAATATGATCGCAGATAATAAATAGGCTTGAGTTTTTAGTTTCATATTTGGCTCACAAATAAAGTGTCATCACTATGCAAGGCATAGCTAAAAGAAGAAATGTAATAACTCGGGCATCTTAGTGAAGATGAATATTCGCGCATACTAATGCGTATTGAAATTATGATGAGGATTAAATTTTTAGCGTAAAATAAGTGTTTTTTAGAGATTGGGCTTAATATTTTACGATGCTAGAAACAGAGAAACAGAGAAACAGAGAAACAGAGAAACAGAGAAACAGAGAAACAGAGAAACAGAGAAACAGGGGAATAAAATGAACGTAGGGCAG
The DNA here is from genome assembly GCF_009904725.1 of Vibrio sp. V43_P6S15P86. NCBI lineage: Bacteria > Pseudomonadati > Pseudomonadota > Gammaproteobacteria > Vibrionales > Vibrionaceae > Vibrio > Vibrio sp. V43_P6S15P86. The sequence goes on along the minus strand of NZ_WXWT01000489.1, from coordinate 315 downwards.
ATGCCAAAAAGCCGCATCAAAAGATGCGGCTTTTTAAAAATGGCTCCTCCTACTGGACTCGAACCAGTGACCTGCGGATTAACAGTCCGTCGCTCTACCAACTGAGCTAAGGAGGAATTATTCGTGTATCGTGTTTAGCAATGACACCAAATAATGGTGCCTCGAGGCGGAATCGAACCACCGACACGAGGATTTTCAATCCTCTGCTCTACCGACTGAGCTATCGAGGCAAAAGAATGGTGCCGACTACCGGAATCGAACTGGTGACCTACTGATTACAAGTCAGTTGCTCTACCTACTGAGCTAAGTCGGCAC
>NZ_WXWT01000011.1:0-2221 GCF_009904725.1 Vibrio sp. V43_P6S15P86 | reverse complement strand
AATAAGAAAGATAAGGAAAAAGTTCAATAAATTCTTCAAAGAAGAACTAGTTGATGATGCTTTTTCAAAAAACAAATATGAATTTAGAACGGATAGCCTCTTGGTTAAGTTTTCAAAAATTGCCAGATCATCTAGTGAGTCCTCATTTCCGATGGCATTTTCAAATGTGCCGATAACAGGCTCAAGTCGTAACATTGAAGATTTAAATGCGCGTGTTGCTATGTGTCGACCAGATTTGCAGCTATTCAAGTTAATTTGTAATAGTGTTGAAGTGAAAAGCCATAAATGCAGAAATCTTAAATATCAGGTCGATCTCGCATTATTGGACTGCTACGCGGATAAATTCCATAGTTCAGATGAAGACATTTTTGCTATGTATGCTGAAGCCTTTTCCAATTTAGAGAATCGAGGTGTATTTAAACGAATCTACGTTGTAACAGGTTCTGGACAGGTGCAAGAGTTCTAGATTTCACATAACAAAGCATTTAAGAGTGATTCCCAACGCATGGCATTTTTCATTCCATCGTTGGGTTTTGTGTTTACGGTGGTATGGTTTAGTTGTGTTGTAGCGTTGCTCACACCTTAATGCGGCGTTAGGTGCTTGAAGGAAAAGGTAAGTATGGAAATTGCTTTTCAGTCGATAAACATTGATGATTTCGAATTGTGCGTTGCTGCGAGAAAAGATGCATACTTTTGTAGTTTTGGGCATTACGATGGTTTCGACGATTTCATCAGTGGTTATCGTGAACGAGTATTAGATCGGTTAGCAACATCAGGATGGTTCTATATCCATATATTTGTGGATGGTCAGTTTGCAGGGCAGTTAGAGTTTCGTAGCTTTTCACCCGAGCCGGAGATTGGCTATGTGCATCTCATTTACTTAAAGCCGAACTTTCGTGGTTCAGGACTCGCTGCAAAATTGCAGGATTATATTGTAAGCACTTTGAGTAAAGCGGATTGTTTGCGTGCTGTACTTTCAGTAAGCCGAAGTAACCATCGAGCTCTCACATTCTATAAGCGCCATGGTTGGGAGTTCGTGCGCAAGAATCCCAAGCACGATGAAACAGACTTTTACCAACTTTGGCTACGCACCTAACAAACTGTTCAAGAGGGATTCGCAACGCGTGGCATTTTTACTATGCGTTGGCTTTAGTGTCTAAGGTGGTATGCAGCGGCTTCAGTATTACGTTGCTCACCCCTTAACAGGGCGTTATGCCTTTTATCGAAAATTAACATGGAGGTTAATCGTTTTGGGTAAGCAATTTTCAGAATTATCCGATAAACACATTGAATTTATCGGACAGCAAAAAATCTATTTTGTAGCTACCGCCGCAGAGAGTGGTAGTGTGAATTTGTCGCCTAAAGGTGGAGCTTCCTTGCGTGTTATCAACCCAAAGCAAATAGCTTGGTTAAACCTTACAGGAAGTGGCAATGAGTCAGCATCACATGTCATTCAAAACCCAAGAATGACCGTCATGTTCTGTGCTTTTGAGGGCTCTCCTCTAATCCTTCGAGCCTATGGTAAGGCTACTGTTTTGCACTCTCAAGACGATAGTTGGGGTAAGTATGCACCGATGTTTCCGAAAAGTGTTGCTGCTAGACAAATCTTTGTCCTAGACGTCGATTTGGTACAGTCTTCCTGCGGAATGTCAGTTCCTTACTTTAGTTATGAGGGAGACCGTGAAGATCTAGCTAATTGGTCAGAAAAACAAGGTACAGCGGGTATAGAAAAATACTGGCTTAAAAAGAACCAAAAGAGTATCGATGGTTTTGATACTGAAATTGCTAAAAGGTCTGGCTTGGACGTAGAGTAATCGAACAAAAGCGTTTTAATCACCACAGGCATAACAAACAATTTAAGAGTGATTCAGCACGCTTGGCATTTTTGGTTTGGGTCTAATTTAGTGTTTACGGTGTTTAAATTGAGTACTGTGGTCGCGTGCTTCACACCTTAATTGGGCGTTAGTTTCATAACATTTCCTATACACCACTGAGTGCATATGTTATTCTTTTTATTTCATAAAATAAGCCCTAAAATTATACATGGATGAGTGATGAGTAACGTAATTTCAGTTAGCAGTTTACCGTATAATTTGCCAAGCAATGAGCAAGAACAATTAAGAATATTAGCTAAAATAATCGGTTTTAAACCAGAACTACTTGTTGGGGCTGGAAAAGTAGAAGTAGATGCGATTTGTTCGATGATCTTGTATAGACATCT
>NZ_WXWT01000153.1:0-24777 GCF_009904725.1 Vibrio sp. V43_P6S15P86 | reverse complement strand
ATATTGCCAACTATAGCCGGAGATGGACATGAAAGTTGTTGAAGTAAAGCACCCTCTAGTAAAACATAAAATTGGTCTAATGAGAGAAGGTGACATCAGCACAAAACGTTTTCGTGAGTTAGCGACTGAGGTCGGTAGCCTACTTACTTACGAAGCAACGTCAGACTTTGAAACAGAAAAAGTGACCATTGATGGTTGGAACGGTCCGGTAGAAGTAGACCAAATTAAAGGTAAAAAAGTAACCGTAGTACCAATCCTACGTGCAGGTCTAGGCATGATGGACGGTGTTCTTGAGCACATGCCAAGCGCACGTATCAGTGTTGTTGGTATTTACCGTGATGAAGAAACACTTGAGCCAGTTCCTTACTTCAACAAGCTTGCTTCTAACATCGATGAGCGTATTGCGCTTGTTGTTGACCCAATGCTTGCAACGGGTGGTTCTATGATTGCTACGATTGATCTTCTAAAAGAGAAAGGTTGTAACCAAATCAAAGTGTTGGTACTTGTTGCTGCACCAGAAGGTATTGAAGCGCTAGAAAAAGCACACCCAGATGTGGAGCTATACACTGCGGCAATCGATGAGAAGCTAAATGACAAAGGCTACATCGTACCGGGTCTAGGTGATGCAGGTGATAAGATCTTCGGTACTAAGTAATTCTTTAATGTATTACTACGACTGAACAGAAAAAACAAAGGCTTGGTGAAAACCAAGCCTTCTTTATATCTATAATACGAGAAGAATAAAATGCGCCACTCAGTAAAGCAGCGCAGACGCACTATTTCGCGTTCTCTTCTTCCATTTGTGCGTTATCTACAACGTGGTTTTCACCTAAATCGTTTGGCAGCACAAGGTTAAGAATAATTGCCACGATACCGCATAGGCTCACACCTTGCAGGCTGAACTCGCCAATACCGAAAGCCATACCGCCAATACCAAATACAAGTGTTACGGCAACGATCACTAGGTTGCGAGACTTATGTAAATCAACGTTATTCTTGATCAGTGTGTTGAGGCCTACCGTGGCGATAGAGCCGAACAGCAGAATCATGATACCGCCCATGACAGGTACTGGAATCGTTTGAAGAACCGCGCCTAGCTTACCTACCAATGCAAGTACGATTGCAGTGATCGCAGCCCAAGTCATGATCACAGGGTTAAATGCTTTGGTTAGCATTACCGCTCCTGTAACTTCACTGTAAGTGGTGTTTGGTGGAGCACCCACCATCGAGGCTGCGATAGTTGCCACCCCGTCACCTGCGATTGTGCGATGAAGGCCAGGTTTTTTCAGGTAGTTTTTACCTGTAACGTTTGAGATAGCAAGCATGTCACCTACGTGCTCAACCGCAGGTGCGATAGCGACAGGAATCATGAACAAAATTGCGTTGATATTGAACTCTGGCGCGGTGAAGTTTGGCATGGCTAGCCAAGCCGCTTGTTCTACGGGAGTGAAATCAACCACACCGTAGAATAGAGAAACAGAGTAACCAGCAAGAATACCACCAACAATAGGAACGAGCTTCAAAAAGCCTTTTGCAAAAACGCTGAGTACAATGGTTGTGAGCAGTGAGACCGCCGAGATAATGATCGCAGCATCACCATTAACTAGCTGTGCAGCTCCATCACCAGTTTTACCTACCGCCATGTTCACTGCTGTTGGGGCAAGGCCAAGGCCGATAACCATGATCACAGGGCCAACGACAACAGGCGGGAGAATTTTATGGATAAATCCAACACCGCGCACTTTGATCATCGCCCCTAGAGCCACATAAACTAAGCCCGCTGCCATCAAGCCGCCCATCGTTGCACCGATACCCCAAGTTTGGATACCGAACATAATAGGAGCAATAAACGCAAAAGAAGAGGCAAGGAAGATGGGAACAGAACGTTTAGTCATTAATTGGAAGAGGAGAGTACCGACACCGGCACCAAAGAGGGCTACGTTTGGATCAAGGCCAGTTAGGAGCGGCACAAGCACCAAAGCACCAAAAGCGACAAAGAGCATTTGAGCGCCTTGTAACGCGTTTTTCATAATAATTCCCTATTTTCAAGATACGCAGACAAATCCGGCGAATACTATCATCCTGCAATCATTTGCAATGTTGCATAGATCAAACTTTCGATTGAATTTTTCCCATAAATAGCACTTTTGAGAGTTGCTTGCTTGCAAATTGTCCTCTTTTACGTGTCTTGCGTGAAGATGAAAATGGACAGCCTAACTTATTGAGATAGCTTAATAAGCAATGAGTTTATTATAAGAAATAGCACTGAAGCGCTGGTTGAGGCCCGAGTTAACAAAGCTGGTCATAATACAGACAATTTACTCAGTACTTACCTTGCTCAAGATTTGATAGTTGCTTATTATTCGGGTTCTTGTTCAGAGGATTATAAAAACTATGCGCTATTTAGCTCTCTTACTGATAGGTTGGTTGTCCCTACCAGTATATGCATTAACTCAGGTGGATATCTATCGTGCCGAAGTGGTTATCGACAGTGAGCAGAACGACGGTGAGTCTTTGGCTCGTCAACAAGGTATGCAGGATGTGATTGTTCGAGCGACCGGTTCTCAATCCTCTTTAAGCAATCCGGTGATTAAAAAGGCACTCAGCTCAAGTGCGCGTTACATTTCCCAACTGAGCTATGGGCAGGTTGATGGAAAAGCGAGCTTAAAAATGTTGTTTAACAGCGACCAAATCAGCTCGCTTTTAACACAAGCACAATTGCCATCTTGGTCGCCAAATCGCGCCAATATTTTGGTTTGGATGGTGGAAGAGCAGGGCTACGATCGTAATATTGCTTGGGAGCATTCCGACTCTTCAAACGTTGTAGCACTTCGCAGTGCTGCGAAATCGAGAGGCTTGCCGATCACGATCCCGGTTGGTGATTTTGATGATGTAACTGGTGTGAATGTTTCTGATCTTTGGGGCGGCTTTATTGAGCCTATTGGCCAAGCCAGCCAGCGCTACCCAGCGGATGCTGTTTTAGTTGTGCGCGCTCAAGGTGAACAAATTCGCTGGACGTTATACGATCAATCACCAATGAGAATTGTTGAAGCACAGCGCTCTCCGCGTAACGGTTCCGCATCAGGCGCCAATGCCATTGCTGAGATGGTTGATGGCATCGCTGACTACTACGCGAGTAAGAGCGCAGTGGTAGTATCTGGAAAATCTTCAAAAGCGTTGGCGGTGAAAGTCCTTAATGTAACGTCTGCCACGGACTTCTTCCGTTTAGAGAATGCGTTAAAACAACTTAATTCGGTTGCGGGTACGGAAATTAAGCGTGTCCAAGGTGATGAGCTGACGCTCAACATCCATCTTTTGGCATCTCAACAAGCTTTTGAGAAAGAAGCTTCTTCTATTTCTCAATTAATGGTTTTTGAAGATCCTTTGGGTGAAGTTGATGCCCCAGCTTTAACTCAAGAAGCAGAGCCAATTGCTCCGATGAATGAAGCTAAAGATACAGCTATGGTAGAAAAAGTGCAGTCTGAAGTGCCTGCGGATATCGCGGCGGAAGCAAAGGACGAAACGCAACCAACTCAGCCGATGATTGTGGAGCCTGTCCGAGAACAGTATGACTTGATCTACGAGTGGCGCTCGGCATCGTAATTGCGTTGATAGCGTTCCAGGCGTGAAGCGCAAGGATCAAACACCAATTTGGTAAGCGTAAAAAAGAGTCGCAATAGCGACTCTTTTTGTTTTCTAAATTCGTATTCGAACCAATGGTCAGTGATGACTGCGATTAGCGTTATTTATTGAATTTCGCTTTTTCTTCTTTTTCTACTTGAGAGAGGCGTTTCAACTTAAGACCTAGCTCTTTGCCTCTCGCTCTAGCAAACAAAATATTGCCAGCGAAACCGAGTGAAGTCAGGAGCAACTCTACTGCCGCAAGCCAACGTTCTCCACCATCCACATAAAGGATGGTCAGCGCATGCAAGAAATACAGCATAAGAACAAAGTTAGCCCAAGCATGAGTGTAAGGCTTACCAGCCAAAATACCAGGCAACGGAAGTAATAGCGGAATACACCAAGCAATAGCAAGTGTTGTGCTGCTGAGGTGAGGGTGAGGGGACAACGCAAGCTGCCAAATTGCGACCCAGGCTAATAAGGCTAAGTTGCCAAATAAAGCTAGGTAACGATAGGTTTTAGCCTGTGTACCGAGTGGTGTTTGGTCTAAAGAGTCAGACATCGATTAACTATCCTTGATTTTACTAACAGACTTTTAGTTTTAACGCTGCAGTTGCCAGCCTTTTGCCTAATTGTTGTGCCAGACGAATCTCTTCACTGCTGAGGGTTGCCTCATGGCCTACACTGCTGGCGCCATACGGAGTGCCTCCGGACTGCGTAGTGTGTAACTCTGGTTCGGCATAAGGAATGCCCAAAACCATCATCCCGTGATGCAACAAAGGGGTCATCATGCTTTGTAACGTTGTTTCTTGACCACCATGCATCGAAGAGGAAGAAGTAAAAACACAAGCTGGCTTATCGATTAAGTCACCACTGACCCATAAAGATGTAGTCTGATCCCAGAAGTGCTTTAAAGGCGCAGCCATGTTGCCAAACCAGACGGGACTGCCAAACGCTAGACCGTCGCACGTTTTCAGTTCCTCTAGAGTAACAATTGGATCAGAAGGGGAGTGTGAGTGAGGTGACAATTCTTCAACTGTACGCAAAATTGCTTGGCATTGAGGAGTCGACTCGACTCCTCTTGCTATCTGTCTTGCCAGTTGTTTTGTCGAGCCGTGACGGCTGAAATACAAAATAAGGATCTGGCAATCCATTTATAGAATATCCAACACTTGCTCTGGTGGTCGACCAATTTTCGCTTTGCCGTTGGCAACTACCACCGGACGCTCAAATAATTTTGGATTTTTCGCCATTGCTTCGAACAATTGCTCATCGCTAACAGAGTCTTCGCCTAGGCCAAGTTCTTTGTATTCGCTTTCTTTGGTGCGCATCATTTCACGTACAGATGAAAAGCCAAGTTGTGCGTACAGCGCTTTTAGCTCATCTACGTTAAGTGGTGTGTCTAGGTATTTGACGACTTCCGGTGTAACACCATTTTGCTCAAGCAGTTCAAGTGTTTGACGGCTCTTTGAGCAACGAGGGTTGTGATAAATCACGACTGACATGGTTTTCTCCATTTCGTTATTGTAATGCCATGAATCGATCTCTTTGGATCATGAGTTGGTCAATACGGGCATCGTATCGAGCTTGCTCTAAGCTGCCCAACTTGGCCATTTTACTTGCTTCACTATAATATTGAATCGCTTTATTCCAGTTTGCTCGCAACGCCAAAATTTCCGCTCGCGCAGCCAACTCTTCATCACTACGTCCTAGCGCGTGGTAGCTCTTCGATATTAGGTGCCAGCCATTTGTATCTTCAGGATAATCATGAGTGTATCTTTGAAGAACTCGCGTGGCTTGATCGTTTTTATTGTCCTCAAGTAGTGCATTGGCATAGTTAATGGTCAATACTTTATTTTGAGGGTTCCGAGATAACGCTTTACGGAGCATCTCGGTTGCTTTTTCTGGCTGCTTCTTCTCGATATATAAATCCGTCATAGCATCCAGGTAGAACGGGTTACTTGGGTCCTGCTCCAGCAACTTTTTCAAAATAGGTTCCGCTTGAGACAAGCGTTTGCTGTCTAAATGTACGAGTGCCCGCCCATAGTCAAAAGCAGGTGTGATGTCCGCAGAGGCTTTCTTTTGAGTTCGTTCAAACCAGCCCAAAGCAGCTTGTCCATCAATGCCAGCGTAACGAGCCACAATGCGCGCACGCGCTAGGTGATAGTCTATTGAAGGCACAACACGCATTGGTGGATAGGTCCTTGCTCGTGCACGGCTATCGGTAATTCGATCTTCAGGTAGTGGGTGAGTCAGTAGCATTGGCGGCGGTTTACTCGCATAACGATATTCATCTGCAAGACGGCCAAAAAAACGTGGCATTGCTTGAACATCAAAACCAGCTTTTGCCAGTGTCGAAATACCAAAGCGGTCCGCTTCTTTCTCATTTGCGCGAGTGTAGTTGATTTGGCTTTGCATGTTACCTGCGGTTGCCGCCGTGATTGCAGCCATCCCCGCTTCTGGTGAGGCAATCGAAAGCAGTAATGCGCCAGCGAGTGCAGCTAATGTGGCCGGAGAGCGACGTGCTTGCTCTTCCATGCTGCGCGCAAGGTGGCGTTGTGTGACGTGCGCAATCTCGTGAGCAACAACAGAGGCCAACTCACTTTCTGAACGCGCATGAAGAAACAACCCAGAGTGCAACGCTACGTAACCACCAAAAAACGCGAACGCGTTAATATTGCGGTCGCGAATCATAAAGAAGTGAAACGGCGTTTTTACATCGTTCGCATTGGCTACTAATCTGTGCCCGAGAGCGTCAATATACTCATTGATAACAGGATCATTAACGATAGGTTTACTGGCTCTGAGCATACGCATATAGGCGTCGCCGTAAATCAACTCTTGGTCTATTGAGAGCGTGCCACCAGCAGCCGTGCCAATGTCTGGCAAGTCAATGCTATTGGCATAAGTTGTCGGCGAACTGATTGCAGCTGCAAGACATAAGCAAACTAGCGAGCGAGTGCGTTTTAACATACGTTTAAAAGGTTCTCCAAAATACATAAGCATGTGGTTAGAGGCTGAGAACCTCTCAACAGCGCCACATGCGTTTTGGTTATCCGCGAGGATATAAGCTAGCAATAAGACCGGAAATAAATGAATTGGTTTCGTAAATTATTTTATATCCGAGTCATTTCAGCATGTGGTTAAATCATGTCAGAAGTGCTAGCACCAGCTCAAAAAGCCGTTACAATACAACCCTATCATAAGTGCAGAGCAATACAATGGAATCCATGTTACTTGATTTGCGTGAACAACGTTGCCCTATGGCACTGTTACTTGCAAAGCGTCGCGCTGCTGAAGTCTTTCAAGGAGAAACGCAGCAGTATCATCAACTTGTTATTCAAGTGGTGGATAACAGCTCTAAACGAGACATTGTGAACTATCTCAGTGCCCAAGGGTACTCAGTTGATTGCCAATCTACATCAGAGCACTACACATTGACTGTATTCAATAAGGAATCCGCATAAGATGTTTGAAATGGTTAGTCGTTGGTATAAACGACGTTTCTCAGACCCTCATGCAGTAAGTCTCGTCGCGATCTTGCTGTTTGGTTTTATCACCATTTACTTCTTTGGGCATTTGATTGCGCCATTGCTTGTCGCGATCGTTTTGGCTTATTTACTTGAATGGCCAGTCGTAAAAATGTGTCGCATGGGCGTGCCGCGCACTTTGTCGGTCATCATCGTGATCTTAATGTTCGTCGGATTGATGTTGATCGCTTTGTTTGGTTTGGTTCCGACGATTTGGACTCAGGTCGGTAATCTAATTAACGATATTCCAAATATGTACAACGGGTTACAAAAGTTTATTGTCACGCTACCAGAACGTCACCCTGAGTTAGCAAACTTAGAAATTGTAGAAACCGTGGTGACAAATGCCAAAAACCAAGCGTTGGGACTTGGTGAGAGTGTAGTAAAAGGCTCACTTGCGTCATTAGTCAGTATTGCGACGCTAGCGGTATACTTGATTTTAGTGCCACTACTTATCTTCTTCTTACTGAAGGACAAAGAAGAGATGCTAAGAATCGCGAGTGGTGTTTTGCCGAAAAACCGTAAACTCGCGAATAAAGTTTGGCATGAAATGAACGAGCAGATCTCCAATTACATTCGCGGTAAAGTGCTCGAGATTTTAATAGTGGGTGGCGTGAGTTACGTGACTTTTGCCATTTTAGATCTTCGCTATTCGGCGCTGCTTGCCGTAGCTGTCGGTCTATCTGTGTTAATTCCTTATATCGGCGCGGCAGCTGTAACTGTGCCTGTCGCCATCGTTGGTCTGTTCCAATGGGGTCTTGCGCCTCCGTTTTATTGGTTGCTGCTTGCCTACGGTATTATCCAAGCGCTGGATGGTAATGTGTTGGTTCCTGTTCTGTTTTCTGAGGCGGTAAATCTACACCCAGTTGCCATCATTGTGGCAGTGTTAGTCTTCGGTGGCTTGTGGGGTTTTTGGGGCGTATTCTTCGCCATTCCGTTGGCGACACTAGTTAAAGCCGTATGGCATGCTTTACCAAGTACGGAAGAAAACGAACCAGTCGAACAAGAGTAGGCGTTACCAAAGTACAATGCTCAAAAGAAAGCCCAGCAGTTTGCTGGGCTTTCTTGTTATTTGAAGAACGGAACGCGCTTATGCGTTTTCGTTCAGGTAATTTAATACGACTTCGTGGTGATCTTTAGTTTTGAACTTGTTGAACACGTGTTCGATCACGCCTTCTTCATTGATTAGAAAGCTAATGCGGTGAAGACCATCGTATACTTTACCCATGAATTTCTTTTCGCCCCAAACGCCAAATTGGTCTGCAACGGCATGATCTTCGTCAGAAAGTAGGGTGAAGTTTAAATCATCACGCTCGATGAATTTGCCTAGGCGTTTTACAGGGTCGATGCTTACGCCAAGTACAACCACGTTGTGCGCATCTAATTCAGCTTTGATGTCACGTAGACCTTTTGCTTGTGTAGTACAACCCGGCGTCATCGCCTTAGGGTAAAAGTAGAAAAGTACTTTTTTGCCTTTAAAGTCTTCAAGAGAAACGGTATTTCCGTCTTGGTCGAGCAAAGAGAAGGCTGGCGCTGGCGAGCCTGCTGTCAGCGTATTCATTTTGATTTCCTTTACGTTATAGTGTGTTTTTAATGAAATTCAGAGAACCTTGTACGTTGAGCGACTGACAAAGTTCATCGAAATCTTCTTGTAATTGCATTAAGTTACAATCCGCACTTACTGATGCGGTAATCGCAATGTGGAATTGGTCGGCATCAAGTTGAATTTTCGACTTACTGATAGTTTGGGCACTAAGAGAGTCCAAACCAATCTGTTGATCCGCGAAGAACTTAGTAAACTTTTCAGTCAGACCTGGGCGGTCTTCAGACTCAATAAACACTTCCATTGTGTAGCTGTTGTCGAGCAATTCGTGCGCCGACGTACGCTTCATAATCGTAATCAGGTCATGCTCTTGGCCAAGTAGGGGCAATTGCGTTTCTACTCGAGTCACACTACTGGCGTTCCCAGTTAGGAGCATGATCAGCGTAAATTCACTTCCAAAGATAGCGATACGGCTATCGACTATGTTACAACCGGCTTGAGTAACGAGGTGTACGACTTGGTTACAAATGCCTGGACGGTCCGTTCCAACTGCTGTAAGTACCAGATGTTGCTTCATAAATGAGCTTCTTGTCCTTTCTTCAATAGAGAGATGTTAGCACAGATATTGCGGAGAAATATCGAGTCAGTTCTTTTTTTAGTTTACAAAAAAGTAGGTTGGCTCTTGAGGTGAACGATTGGAGGCAAGCAGTAAACGAGGGAGTTGGGGGAATAAAACGTTTGCATGATGTGCTTGCGTATTGTTTGGTCTTTTTATTCACTCAGGTCTGACTTGGTGAGCGCAACCCAAGAGTATATTTTCCTGGCTTGTGCACTTCAGTATTTTCCAAATCACTGATAGATTCTAAAGTCACTCGAAGCCCAACACGATTATCAATATTGCCGCTAATCAAACCAAATAGAGCAATTAAGTTGCTAGACCTCTAACAACTGATAATTATTCATTCATTTGTACTTTGTAAGCGAGTTTACGCTCTTGTGTTTTTCAATCGCATTACAGTACCATGCAGAAAGAGTTAAATGAGGGAGATAAACATGTTTTCAGGAAGTATCGTAGCGCTGATTACGCCATTCAAAGCAGATGGCGAAGTAGACTTTGACAGTCTGCAAAAGCTAGTAGAGTACCACGTTGAAGCGGGTACAGACGGTATTGTGGCAGTAGGCACAACAGGTGAGTCAGCGACACTGACCATTGAAGAGCATGTAAAGGTCGTTAATAAAACTGTTGAGTTTGCCGACGGTCGCATCCCTGTGATTGCTGGCACGGGTGCAAATGCAACCCACGAGGCAGTAACATTTAGCAAATTACTGGCTGATTCTGGTATTGCTGGCTTCCTGAGTGTGACACCGTATTACAACAAACCAACTCAAGAAGGTTTGTTCTTGCACTACAAGGCAATTGCTGAAGCGAGTGATGTGCCTCTAATTTTATACAACGTACCAGGCCGTACTGCTGTTGATATGCAGCCAGAAATAGTGGCACGCTTGTCAAAGCTTGATAATATCGTGGCTTTAAAAGATGCAACGGGCGATTTGGACCGAATTGCAATTCACCGTGAACTTTGTGGCGAAGATTTTATCTTACTAAGTGGCGATGATGCGACGGGTCTCGATTTTGTGAAACTTGGCGGCAATGGTGTTATCTCGGTAACGAACAATATTGCAGCTAAAGATATGGCAGACATGTTCCATTTGGCAAGTGAAGGTAAGTACGAAGAAGCAGAAGCGATTAACCAACGCTTGATGACTCTACACAAAAACCTTTTCATTGAAGCAAGCCCTATCCCAGTAAAATGGGCAGCGCAAAAGCTTGGTTTGATTGAAGAAGGTGGTTTGCGTCTTCCTTTAACCACACTTTCTGAAAAATCGCAGCCGATCGTTGAACAGGCGTTAACCGACGCCGGTATTTATTAAAATTGAGCTATTAAGATTGAGTTACTAGGATTGAAGTTCATACTGGGGGCCAAAGCGCCCTCGGTGTTTTAGGAGTATAGATGAAGCTTTCAAGCCAGTTAGTGTTAAGTTCATTAGCTGTATTCGTATTGACTGCCTGTTCAGGTGGTGCCAATCAACGTCGTCAAGCAAAAGATGACTTCGAGTATTTGAACTCCCCTAATTTGGGTGAGTGGAATGTCCCACAAGGCGCACAGCCACAGTTTTATCCGAACTATGAGATCCCTCAGGGTAACTATGCTGGTGGTGTAGGTAAAGATGTCGACATTCGTCCACCTCAACAAGTCCTAGAGCTTATTCCTGGTGCGCGTCTGGACCGCAGTAGTGATGGTGAAGTGACACTTTGGCTACTTCGTAAAGATGAACTAGACAAGGTTTGGCAAACCGTACAAAACATGGTTGCGGCCAACGAGATTCCGGTTGAAAGCCAAACAGATTCTCGTATCGAGACGGGTTGGGTGACGTGGGATTCGCCAGACGAAGAGCTGGAAATTGGTAGCCGATATGAGATCGTACGTGCTGAAGCAAATGGTCGACACGGCTTTAAAGTGAGTCTTATTGACTGGCGTGAAGGCAATCAAGTGAAAGAAGTAACGGCGACCAACCGTGAGCGCTACAATGTGTTCATGACTAACTTGGTAACCGCTCGCTACGATCAAGAAGTACGTGAAGAAGCACAACGTAAAGCGCAAGAGTTGGTTAAACAGATCCCAATTACAATGGGTAAAGACCGCAGCGGGCTTCCTGTGATTGTCGCGCGTGCGCAATACAACATGCTTTGGCAACGTTTGCCTAATATTCTACCTAAGATGGGCTTTAAGATTGAAGAGCGTAGCCAGTCTCAGGGCACAATCACAGCGAAATATGCGTCTCCGGATGATGAATTCTGGAACGATATCGGCGTTAAACCAGTGGAGTTAGACGCTGGTAAGTACACATTCTTACTTGGTGATTTAGGCAACCGTACGTCTATCAATATTACGGATTCCTCTGGTAAGCCAGTAGAAGAAGAGTTTTTGAAATCACTAGCGCCTGTATTGGCTGCGACGGTGAAGCAGTAACCAAAGCGAACTTAACGCGATACGTTTACACAATAATTGAAAAGGGACCTAGTGGTCCCTTTTTTGATGCTTATATTCGGCGTGTCGAGATAAAGTAGGTGTTTAACTAACGAGGCTCGTCTTTGTTGCTCTCCTCGTCAGCGGAGCGCTGTTTATCCAACGTGTTCAGCTTATCTAAATCGTTCTTACGGCTTTTATCCATCTGACCAAACTTCATTTTTGCGGTGTATTTGAGTGCGGCAATGTTACCAATGACCACGCTCAACACTACAATGATAATGACCCAAGGGTTGGTGAGTATTTCTATCATAGAGCCTCCGGTGGCGTGATATTGTGAATAAATTTGGCAACGACGTTATCCAAATTATTCAGTATGACGTCAATCCCTGCAATGTTGTCGGTCTGATTTTGCTGAATCAACTGGCTTCTGAGTACATCAAGCGTCAACTGCTCGAGGCACTGTTGCCCGACAGTGCGGTGGCTAATGTGCCAAGGCTCAATCGAAACGCCACCTAAATCTTGCTGATAAGGGAAGAAGAAGCCGAATCGACCAAGGTTGGCTTTTAACCATTGGTAGAACGCTTGCTGGTGGCCTTCAATGTACTCCCAAGGTTCCAGCTTGAGTTTGGTGTCAGTAGGCAATAAATTGCGCGCATAGACATCAAAATCACAACCCCAATGATGACGACTTCCTCCAGGCAGTGCCGACCAGCGCAAAATGGCCATCAACTTCTCTTCGTCATTTAACTCTGCTTTGTTTAAAGGGCGGGAGTTGACGTCGAGAACTGGCAACTCACCAGAAAACTTCCCGTTCCAGATCGCTTTTTGGCGGTTGAAGTCACGAAAACCACTGGCGATTTCCATTTTAAAACCTGCTTCTGTTGCCGCTTTGATCATCTTTAGCAGATCGTCAGCCACTTCAGGATGGAGTAGAAACGCTTTTTGACCCACTAAAGTGGATTGCAGATGAGAATCTGTGGTGCCGGTGAGTTGCTCTGGTGTCATGGTGTTCTCGCTGATTACTTCGCTAACAGGTGTTTCAACGTGTTCTCGTACATGTCAGTCAACTTTTCTAGATCGTCCACTTTCACGCATTCGTTCACTTTATGAATCGTAGCGTTAACAGGGCCTAACTCTACGACTTGACCACCCATTCGAGCGATAAAGCGACCATCAGACGTACCGCCAGTTGTAAGTAGCGCTGGCTTCGTATCATTGACTTCGGCCACAGCAGCTACAACCGCGTCTAGCAGTGCGCCCGTATCGGTCAGGAATGGGTCGCCGTTGAATGTCCATTTTAGTTCGTAGTCCAGCTCATGCTTGTCTAGTGTTTCGGTAACACGCTGAACAATTGCGTCATTGTTAAGCTCAGTACTAAAACGTAGGTTGAACTGAACATGGAACTCGCCAGGAATGACGTTAGACGCACCAGTGCCAGCCGATACGTTCGGGATCTGGAAGCTGGTTGGTGGGAAATAATCATTTCCTTTGTCCCACTCTGTCGTCGCGAGTTCATGAATCGCGAGTAGAGACTCGTGCACTGGGTTATTGGCTAGATGAGGATAGGCCACGTGGCCTTGTGTTCCTTTTATCGTCAAATCGCCCGTAATAGAGCCGCGACGTCCATTTTTCACCACATCGCCAACTACTTCGGTACTGGATGGTTCACCGACGATACACATGTCGATATTTTCGCCACGTGCCATCAACGTTTCTACAACACGAACGGTACCATTGATAAATGGTCCTTCTTCATCCGACGTAATTAGAAAGCCGATTGAGCCTTTGTGGTCTGGGTTTTCAGCGATAAAGCGTTCAACTGCAACAACCATAGCGGCGAGTGATCCTTTCATGTCAGCTGCGCCGCGGCCATGCAAGTAATCATCAATGATAGTTGGTTCAAACGGATGTGTATCCCAGTGCTCCAGTTTGCCAGCAGGTACCACATCGGTGTGGCCAGCAAACGCAAATAGCGGCGCTTCTGAACCACGTCGAGCCCAGAAGTTCGTGGTGTCTTCAAATACCATCACTTCAATTTCAAACCCGAGTGCTTTTAAGCGCTCGATCATCAAATCCTGACAACCTGCGTCTTCCGGCGTTACGGACTGTCTACTGATCAAATCTTTAGCAAGTGCCAATACTGGACTGTCTGTCATCCTTGAGTATTCCTTTATTTAAGAGTTGAAAATGCTAGCGTATTGATCAGCTTTAAAACCGATATGAAGTTGATCATTCACTTTTAAAATTGGGCGTTTAATCATCGCAGGGTTTTCTACCAAAAGAGCGATGGCGTTTTCCTCGTTAAGTGTGTCTTTCTGCTCTTGCGCTAATTGGCGGTAGGTTGTGCCACGTTTATTGAGTACCTGTTCCCAACCTAAAGCGCGACAAAATTCACTTACCATTTCTGCATCAATGCCTTGCTTACGGTAGTCATGGAAGTCGTAAGCAATACCCTCGACTTCTAACCATTTCTTGGCTTTTTTGATCGTATCGCAGTTGGGAATACCAAACATGGTAATCGACATAGTGTTTCCTTTTTCTTTGTTCTATTTTTCACTGGCGCGGTTAAGACGCACTTAAGTGATTTGGGCTGTTAAAGCATCCTATCAAGAAGCAATCAAACTGACAAAATGCGGTGGAAAATATTTTCAGATAGATTGAGATAACTAATGTCACATAACTTATTTACGATGAATGCGCTATAAATCGAATAAAAATTCGTCTAAATCAAATGGAAAAGTCGAGTTATTGATCAAACGCAACACCTCGCTGAGCAAAAACGAAATAATGAATCAGCACAATTTTAGGAGGTGTCAATGGAATTGAGTCCTGTTTTTGCAAGGCGGCTATATTTGGCCTTGTTGGTGGAAAACCTAGAAAGGCCGAATGTGCCAAAGTTGATCGAAAAAACGGGGTGGCCTCGTCGTACTATTCAAGATGTACTCAAGGCGTTACCTGGGATCGGCATTGAACTCATATTCGTTCAAGATGGCCGACGTCATAATGACGGCTATTATCAACTTTCAGATTGGGGGCCTTTTGATAGCCAATGGGTTCTAGAGCGGGAGAGAGATATCGCTAGCAGTCTTGGATTTCGTGCATAAGCCAGCAATTGCTGGCTTTTTTCATATTCAGGCGTCATCCATTGCAGCGGTAAGCGGAGCCCAGCACGCTAAATGAGGTGATAAAATCTTGTGGGGAGACCATAAAAACGGTGTCCGCATCGATAGCCGCTGCATTGTTTTTTAAATCATTCATCGCGCCTTGCATCATCGCGTCATTAGTCATAAAAATGTAGTTATACCAATGACCCTCGCTTCCGGTGACTTCGCCTTTGTATTCGCATCGATCAGGATTGAACTGAGCGTCAATGCGAATATGAACATCTTGGCTTTGAGCATGAGTAAGGTGAGAAGGCATCGTGCAACCAGAGAGAAGTACGACAAAAAGTCCAAGAAACAGGTGTTTCATTAGCTATTTCCCCAATACTATGTAAGCAGCAAAGCCAATCCAGCTCAGGACAAGTAGTGTCCAAGGCAGTTTGCTTGATGCATGGTTTGGCGCATCGTCGGTGATGTTGTCTTGTTCGATAGCTTCTTCATGCTGACGTTGCTTTTCACGTTGCTGTTTTTTCTTCGCTTTATCGGCTTGACGATTGCGCTCTTTTTGCTGCTTCTTATATTGAGCGATGCCTTTTTCGATACCTTGAGCGATAAGCTTGGTTTGCTCTTTGGTTTGCCCCGGTTTCTGCGTGGATTTGGCAATTCTCATCGCTTCGGCTTGAGTTTCTTGAGAAGGTGCTGGGGGAGCTGGAGTTCTTTTTTTCATGTTTCTCATCAACGTCATTGTAAATCTTTGTTTAGTTTACCTGTGTAAGATGATGAAATGAACTTTAGTTCTCATCTTTGCTGGCTTGCAACTCTGAAATGATAGGTTAAAGTGGCGTTTTATCACATTAAGAAGAAGATGTTGTGCGCTACTCGTTTGACCAATATGACGCCCATGGATTTTTAAAAGCGCCGATTATTTTATGGTTTGGATGGATGTTTCTTGTGCGTTCATGGGTTGTGTTTGCGATGGCAGGCGTAAGTCGTGATAGTGGCAGTAAGCTACTCGCTATTGTTTACCCAGACTCAAGTACGCTGTATTTGGGTTTGGCGATGGGCATTCCAAGTTTGCTTCTTATGTGGTTAATGGGGCTTCGTCATCCCGACAGAGGATGGGTAAACAGAATTACTCGCTATGGTCGCGAGATCACTTTGATCTTGTGCGGTATTCAACTTGCTCAGACCATGTATCATGTGTATCTAGAACATGGAGTGTTTAATTGGGCAAACGCCCTTACCATTACCTTATTAGCTTGGTTTATGATCTATCTTCTAAATGGAAGATGGGTAAAAGACTGTTTTCATGTGCCACAATTGGCGCACGATGAACAGCAGCATTCAAAGAATTAAAAACAATAACTTCCCACTCTGGGGCAAAGTAATAGAGGAAACCTCAATGTCACAAGCTCAAACGGCGATCGTGCCAGAAGCAGGGCCATTTGCACTGTACACTCAACTTAAAGTGAACCAAAACCGTGAAAACGTATTGGATAAGCTGAAAGCACTACCAAAGTTAGTGGAAGAGTTAAATATTACCCAGCCAGGCGCGGCGCTGACCCTTTCTATCGCATTCACAAAATCGTTTTGGCAACACCTCAATGTAGACGCGCCAGAAGAGCTTATTGATTTTACTCAACTTGGCGAAGGAGACATCGTAGCGCCTGCAACGGATGTTGATGTGCTGATTCACTGTCACTCTACTCGTCACGACTTGCACTTTTATGTTCTGCGTAAGTTTCTAGAAGAGACGGCACAAGATGTCACCATTGTGGACGAAACGTATGGGTACCGTTACCTTGATGCTCGTGATATGACAGACTTTATTGATGGGACAGAAAATCCGAAAGGGGAGGCTCGCGCTGATGTGGCTCTAGTAAAAGAGGGCCCATTTGCTGGAGGTAGTTATGTCATGGCTCAACGCTTCGAACATAACCTTGCCGCTTGGAATCGCTTGAATGTCAAAGCGCAAGAAAAAGTGATTGGTCGTACCAAACCAGACTCTATCGAGCTAGAAGACGTTCCTGCTGCATCACACGTTGGTCGCGTTGATATTAAAGAAGAAGGAAAAGGTCTCAAGATTGTTCGTCATAGCTTGCCATACGGGACGGTAACAGGGCCTCATGGCCTGCTGTTTATCTCTTACTGTAATACACTTCATAACATTAAAGTGATGCTAGAAAGTATGTACGGCGTGACAGATGATAAAACAGACCAAATGCTTCGTTTCACAAAAGCGGTAACTGGTGCGTACTTCTTCGCTCCTTCACAAGAAATGCTCGCAGAGCTAGCCATCAAGTAAGTTCTCAGACTTTATTTCTTAAGCCCTCCAATTGGAGGGCTTTTGTTTTCTATTTCTATTCCAATCTCTTTTCAAAAAACACTAAACTTTTCTGTTACTTGGTCGATAAGTACTCAAAGCCTTAATTTTAGGACTCTTTATTCGTGGCGATCACCGTTAATACCAATGTTGCAGCACTTGTCGCACAGCGTCATTTGACCAGTGCAACGGATATGCTGAATCAATCTATGGAGCGTTTGTCTTCAGGGAAGCGTATTAACAGCGCAAAAGATGATGCGGCAGGTCTGCAAATCTCCAACCGTCTGCAATCGCAAATGCGCGGTTTGGATGTCGCGGTACGTAACGCGAATGACGGTATTTCCATCATGCAAACTGCTGAAGGCGCGATGAATGAGGTGACTAACATCATGCAACGTATGCGTGATTTGTCGCTTCAATCTGCTAACGGTTCAAACAGCAAAGCGGAGCGCACTGCACTGCAAGAAGAAGTTTCTGCTTTAAATGATGAGTTAAGTCGTATTGCAGAAACGACCTCCTTTGGCGGGCGTAAATTGCTGAATGGCACATTCGGTACATCGTCTTTTCAAATCGGTGCAACGGCTGGTGAAGCGGTCCAAGTTGGCCTACGGACCATGCAGCCGGAATCTTTAGGTAGCTTTTCAATGAGCTCATATCAAAGAGTCAGTTCAGATTGGACGGTTAAAAACGGAAATAATGAAATTGTTATCAGCTACCGTGATAACAATTTTGAAGAGCAGGAGATCCGTATTGAAGCTAAAGCTGGCGACGATATAGAAGAACTCGCGACTTACATTAACGGGCAGACCGATAAAGTGAAAGCGTCTGTTAATGAAGAGGGGCAACTGCAGTTACTCATGTCCCACAAGGACGCCATAAAATACCCTGGACCAACCTTCAGTGGTGGCCTGGCTGATGAGTTAGAACTTGGCAAGTATGTCACCGTAAATAGAACGGTAGATAGTATTGATATTAGCACGGTCGGTGGCGCTCAGATGGCGGTCGGCATTTTAGATGATGCTTTGAAAACGGTAGATGGCAGTCGTGCGGAGTTAGGCGCGTATCAAAACCGCTTTAATCATGCGATCAATAATCTCGATAATATCCACGAAAACTTAGCCGCTTCCAACAGTCGTATCCAAGACACTGACTACGCCAAAGAAACCACGCAAATGGTGAAGCAGCAGATCTTGCAGCAGGTCAGTACTTCTATTCTTGCACAAGCAAAACAAGCGCCCAACCTAGCATTAACCTTACTTGGCTAATGATCGACCTCGCTCGAATTTAACGTAAAACCTGCCTGTATCGACAGCTCGAAAAGAAGCTTTAGCGAAAAATGAAAGTTTTTTTGCTTTTTTATCCGCTTTGTCACGATTACCCGTCCAAACGAAGTACTTTCAAAAAAATCCAAAATTTACTCTAAAGAAAACAGGGCATGCGACGTTAATAAAAGTAACTTTGAGAGAACTACTTGGTTTTCCGAGACGTCGGAAAACGCTACACCGGAAAATCAATTGGAGAAATCACCATGGCAGTGAATGTAAACACTAACGTATCAGCGATGACCGCTCAGCGTTACCTAAACAACGCAAACTCAGCTCAACAAACTTCTATGGAGCGTTTGTCTTCGGGTTTCAAAATCAACAGCGCAAAAGATGACGCTGCGGGTCTACAAATCTCGAACCGTTTGAACGTACAAAGCCGTGGTTTGGATGTAGCGGTTCGCAACGCGAACGACGGTATCTCAATTGCACAAACCGCTGAAGGTGCAATGAACGAGACCACTAACATTCTTCAACGTATGCGTGACTTGTCTCTACAATCAGCAAACGGCTCAAACTCGAAATCAGAGCGTGTGGCGATTCAAGAAGAAGTGACCGCGCTAAACGACGAACTAAACCGTATCGCAGAAACCACTTCTTTCGGTGGTAACAAGCTACTAAACGGCACACACGGTGCGAAATCGTTCCAAATCGGTGCGGATAACGGTGAAGCTGTGATGCTTGAGCTCAAAGACATGCGTTCAGACAACAAAATGATGGGCGGTGTGAGCTACCAAGCTGAAAGTGGTAAAGGTAAAGACTGGAACGTTGCTGAAGGTAAGAACGACCTAAAAATCAACCTAACGGACAGCTACGGTCAAGAGCAAGAAATCAACATCAGCGCAAAAGCGGGTGATGATATCGAAGAGCTTGCGACTTACATTAACGGTCAAACTGACCTAGTGAAAGCCTCAGTAGACCAAGACGGTAAACTGCAAATCTTTGCTGGCAACAACAAAGTCGAAGGCGAAGTCGAGTTTTCAGGCGGCCTATCTGGCGAGCTAGGTTTGGGCGAAGGTAAAAAAGTAACGGTAGATACTATCGACGTAACCTCAGTTGGTGGCGCACAGGAATCTGTGGCTATCATCGATGCGGCACTGAAATACGTAGACAGCCACCGCGCAGAACTGGGTGCATTCCAGAACCGTTTCAACCATGCAATCAGCAACTTGGACAACATTAACGAGAATGTGAACGCGTCGAAGAGCCGTATCAAAGATACTGACTTCGCGAAAGAAACGACTCAAATGACCAAGTCACAAATTCTATCGCAAGCGTCAAGCTCAATCCTTGCGCAAGCGAAACAAGCGCCAAACTCAGCGCTAAGTCTGCTAGGTTAATTTCAAACCTAAGACGAGAACCTCATTGGTTCGTGGTGAGAGATGAGCGAGTAAACCCAGCTTCGGCTGGGTTTTTTTCTGTCTTTTGGGGACTCAGGATTTCTGCGAATCACGGCATTAGAGCTTCATCACATTTCAGTAAACCAAAGAAAATAATCGCAAAAAATTGAAAATTTCTTCTAAAGGATATTCATCGGTCGCCGTTAAAGGGACTGAGAGAAATGAGATGTACCTAAGTGAGGTGAGAGACACGACGGTACATTCACTAAAGCCTTAAGGAGATCAATTATGGCGATTAACGTTAATACTAACGTTTCAGCGATGACTGCACAGCGTTACCTAAACCAGGCAGCTGACGGTCAACAAAAATCAATGGAGCGTTTGTCTTCGGGTTATAAAATCAATAGCGCGAAAGACGATGCTGCAGGTCTACAGATTTCAAACCGCTTGAATGCACAAAGCCGTGGCCTAGACATGGCAGTGAAAAACGCAAACGACGGTATTTCTATTGCACAGGTTGCTGAAGGTGCAATGAATGAATCTACCAACATCCTACAACGTATGCGTGATCTTTCGCTTCAATCGGCGAACGGCTCTAACTCAAAAGCAGAACGTGTAGCGATCCAAGAAGAAGTAACAGCGCTAAACGACGAGCTAAACCGTATTGCTGAAACTACCTCTTTCGGTGGTAACAAGCTTCTAAACGGTACTTACGGTACTCAATCTTTCCAAATCGGTGCGGACTCAGGTGAAGCAGTGATGCTTTCTATGGGTAACCTACGCTCAGACACTTCAGCAATGGGTGGTAAGAGCTACGCAGCAGAAGAGGGTAAAGACGCATCTTGGACTGTTGGTGAGAAAACAGAGTTCAAAATGAGCTACACCAACAAGCAGGGTGAAGAGAAAGAGCTATCAATCAGCGCTAAGCAAGGCGATGATATTGAGCAGCTAGCGACATACATCAACGGTCAAAACGATGATGTAAAAGCCTCTGTTGGCGAAGATGGCAAACTACAAGTATTTGCTTCTTCTCAAAAAGTTGAAGGTGATGTTGAGTTTTCTGGCAACCTAGCAGACGAGATCGGCTTTGGTGGCCCGAAAGACGTAACAGTGAAAGACATCGATGTAACCACAGTAGCTGGCTCTCAAGAAGCAGTAGCGGTTATCGACGGTGCTCTTAAGTCCGTAGACAGCCAACGAGCTTCACTCGGTGCTTTCCAAAACCGCTTCAACCACGCAATCAGCAACCTAGACAACATTAACGAGAACGTTAACGCGTCTAAAAGCCGTATTAAAGATACTGATTACGCGAAGGAAACCACTGCGATGACTAAGTCGCAAATTCTTCAGCAAGCAAGTACTTCAATCCTGGCTCAAGCGAAGCAGTCTCCATCAGCAGCGCTAAGCTTGTTGGGCTAAGTGGTAAACCCAGCCTGAGGTCAACACCTTAGTGCTGGGGCACCACGATAGATTCTATCGTTAGCCCACAAGGTGGAAGGGAGATTGTAATGGATATATCCTCCTACGCATCGAACATCCAGCCTTACGGCACGCCAAATGGCACAAAGTTTGCAAATAAAAATGGCAATGATATAGGCACGTCTAGCCCAGCAAATTCAAATGGTGAGATTTCGCCGCAAAAAGCGAAAAACACCGAATACGACTTCTCTGTTCAAGCTGCGATCGAGATGGCTGAAAGCCGTCAAGAACTGAACAAAGAAGAACGTGAAAAATTGGTCGCACAAATGAATGAATTTGTAACGTCCATAAACAAAGGAGTCGCATTTCGAGTGGATGAAGAATCCGGACGAGATGTGGTGACGATTTATGAAGCCAATACCGGTGACGTGATTCGTCAAATTCCTGATGAAGAAATGCTAGTGGTATTGCGTCGCCTAGCTGAGCACACAGCCAACAGCGGGTTGTTGACTGAAAAAGTGTAAGTCGTTTTTAGAGGTGATTTGATGAGTTTAGGCCCTTTGGGGATGTCTGGCGGCATGGATATTAATTCCATGGTCAGCAAAATTGTGGATGCCGAACGCGTACCAAAGCAGCAACGCATCGACAACGAACGCACGACAATTAATGCCAGTATCAGTGCTTACGGGCGACTCAGAGAATCATTGGATACGATGAAAAATCTCATGGCGAACTTTCGTCAGGAGAAAGCATTTGCCGTTCGCACTGTCGAAACGACCAATGACAATATCGTATCTGCCACGGCAACCACAGATGCTATCGCTGGCAAATATGCTATCGATGTGTTGCAGCTTGCGCAGAGCCATAAAGTCGCTTCTGACGTATTGCCAGAAGACGCAAAATTTGGCCCTGGTAAGCTGCAGATTTCGCTTGGTGATGAGCGTTTTAATATCGATGTTCGTTCCCGATCTAAGCTCATCGATGTCGTACGTGGCATCAATGGCGCTAAAGATAACCCTGGCGTTCGTGCATCTCTTATTAACGACGTTGAAGGACCACGCCTTATCCTTGCTTCTAACCTCTTTGGTAAGGATCATCAAATCAGAGTCAGTGTGGAGGCAGAAAAAGGCAACCCTCTTAGATATTTCGAATACCAAACACTTGAAGACCGCGTCAACGCGCTTGAAGAAGCTCGTTCAGCGGCGGAAGATGTCTTAGGTCCTCTTAAATTTCCGGAACAACCAGCAGAAGAGCTGGATGTAAACGGCAATCCTCTACCTCCAGAAGAGCAAAAAGCGGCAGACGATGTACAAGATGATGCATCGCAAGTGCCAATCTCTGCGGCGGGTGCAGAAGCAGCAAAAGCAGGTCAAGAAGCCATTGATGAAGCCAACCGACGCGCGAGTTTACGCCCTGAAGACAGAATTCCAGGGTGGACAGAAACTGCGTCAGGTACTTTGTTGGACTCTTATGAAGAACCAGAGCTTGAACTCGACGAAAAGGCAATAGAGAAGGCACCAGATGTACCAGGCTGGAATAATGCCGCATCGGGCACCCTAACCGACTCTTACGTTACGACGAAAGAGGCCAAGCAGCTTCTCGAGCAAGAAAAAGCTGAAATTGAGCAAAAAATTGCGAGTGAAAAACAAGCGCTAGACGCAAAAGTTGAACGTGGTGAATTGACCGAAGAGCAAGCGAAACAAATTCATCGCGCTAAGCTGGATCCTCAAGAACGCGAACGTTTAGAAAAAATTGATGAAGCAGAAGCGAAAATCGCAAAAGCGCAATCTGCTTTTGAAGAATACCTCGGTATGACAGAGGTACAAGCAGGGCAAGATTCAGAAGTTCTGCTTGATGGCGTGGCAAAGCTATCTAGCCACAACAATGTAATTGAAGATGCGATCGAAGGTGTTGATTTAACACTAAAAGGCAAATCTGAACCGAATAAACCGCCTGCTGAAATTGGTGTTGAGTACGACCGTCAAAGTGTACGCAACGATATCGAAAACTTTGTGGCAGCGTATAACTCGTTTTATCAAACCTCCCAAGCGTTGGCGAGTGTGGATCCGGTAACTGGTCAAAAAGGGCCGTTGTCAGGTGACAGCACCGTACGCAGTGCAGATTCACGATTAAAATCGGTCTTTTCTACTCGAATCGATAAAGCACCTGAAAACCTAAAGTCCTTAACAGAATTTGGCATTACGACCACACGTCAAGGCACCCTAGAAATCAACTATGACATGCTAGACCGCCAGTTGAACAATAACTTCAACGAGTTAGAAAAGTTCTTCGGTGGCAACACAGGTTTTGCTAAACGAGTAGAAGATGCGATTCACGGTATCACAGGTATTACAGGCAGTATTCGTACTCGAGAAAAAAGTCTCACAGAACAAAACTACCGTTTGAGTGACGATCAAGCGGCATTAGATCGCCGCATGGAAAGCCTAGAGAAGCGTACTCATGCGAAGTTTACCGCGATGCAAGATGCGACCGGTAAAATGCAAGGCCAGTTAGGCGCTTTGATGAGTGCGTTGGGTTAATAAATGCAAAAAGAACTCATGGAAATTAGTGATATAGATCAACTAATTACGCAAGAATTAGAAAAAATTGATTTTAATGCTGAAGAAATTCTTCGCTTGGTCGATATCAGGGAACGGTTATTGCAAAACCTGTTACCAATTATTCATCAAAATCCTTTGGTTAAGCAGGATGCAGAGTGGCAAGCATTGCTAACTCGTACCAAAAGAATTGTCGAGCTGATGCAATCGGAAACGTCAAAGGTCGGAAAAGAGCTCCATAAGTTTCGTTATGGCCAGCGTTCACTTCAGCAGTACAAAAAATTTATTTAAAAGAGGATTACTATGCGCGGTTCTTTGCAAGCATACAAAAAGGTATCAGTCGACAGCCAGCTTAGCGCGGCTTCTCCGCACAAAGTCATTCAAATGCTTATGGCTGGTGCGATTGAGCGCCTTATTCAAGGTAAAGCAGCCATGCAAGCAGGCAATATTCCAGCAAAAGGTGAGCGCTTGGGTAAAGCGTTAGACATCATTATCGCGCTACGCAGCTGTCTATCTATGGATGACGGTGGTGATATTGCTTCAAACTTAGATTCACTGTATGAGTTTATGATCACGCAAATTTCTGCTGCTAACCATCAAAATGATCCTCAACTGATCGACGACGTTATCGACATTATCCGTGAGATCAAATCCGCTTGGGACCAAATCCCGACAGAGTTTCATAATCTTACAGCAGCTGAAGTCGGTATTTAATAACCAAAACAACGCGTTAAGATATCAGAGGAATATATTTGTCAATTGCGCAACGAGTTGTGTAGCAAAGTTTCTATCAAGCTCACACCTCTTTATTGCTTGGTTGCCTTATTTTTATATTCAAATAAAATAGAAGCCATTAGTAGCCCTAATGGCTTTTTTTGTTGCTGATTTTCCTATTTTGTCTATCGTAAATTGAGTGTGGTGGTTCTGCCTTCTTTTAGCACCCAATTGCGCAAATCAAGGTTTGGCCGCAACGCACCTAAAATAAAGG
>NZ_WXWT01000038.1:0-2231 GCF_009904725.1 Vibrio sp. V43_P6S15P86 | reverse complement strand
CTTAAGAACAGGCTTTAACTATAAAGGCTGGCGTATTCGTAACTATAGTACTTATAACTATGATGCGTATAACGATACTGAAGAGTGGAATGACTTAGGAACAAAAGTATTTCACGATGTAAAAAGTCTCAACAGCCGATTTGAAGCAGGTAACATCAGTACTCGTAGCAGTATTTTTGACAGCGTCAAAATTCTTGGTGCTCAGCTTGTTACTGAAGATTCCATGCTGCCGGAAAGTCAACGAGGCTTTGCTCCTGTTATCCACGGTATCGCAAATTCCAACGCTAAGGTAACCGTTGAGCAGGACGGTTCGGTCATTTATCAAACCGTTGTGTCTCCGGGTCAATTCGTGATTGATGATCTTTACCCAACCTCTTTAAGTGGTGACCTTGTTGTCACAATCAGAGAAGAAGATGGTTCAGAGCGCACGTTTATTCAACCATTCTCCAGCGTTCCGAATATGGTTCGTGAAGGTCAATTTAAATACACAGTTGCTGCTGGTCAATATGATGCGAGTAGCGTAGATTCTGATGCGATTGTCGCTGAAGCAAGTGCGATGTATGGTATCTCAAATGGTTTGACTGTGTATGGTGGCGCACAAACCTCCGAAGATTACAACGCTTTTGCATTAGGGCTTGGTTTGAGTCTGGGGCGCTTTGGTGCATTAACTGGCGACGTAACACACTCCATTGCTGATGTCGAAGGCCAAGGCTACACGCAAGGTCAATCGTACAGTATTAACTACTCGAAAGACATTGAGGAGATTGGCGCTTCATTCAACTTAGCTAGTTATCGCTATTCAACGGAGGATTTTTACACTCTAGAAGATCTACTGATTGAAAATGAAGGCTCAAACACTTTCTGGTGGGGCCTTGATGAGCGTAAAAAACAAAAATTACAGCTTAGCTTTAACCAACAGATCAATGATGGTGAGTGGGGTAGTCTATCGGTTTACGGCTACCAACAAGAGTACTGGGACAGTGATAATATCGACCGTAATTTAACGGCCAGCTACAGTAATAATTTTGATCGAGTCTCATATTCATTAAGCTACTCGATGATGGATTCGACTGCTTACTCTGATGACAGTCAAGTAATGTTGAATGTAAGTGTTCCTCTTGAGGGATGGTTCGACGGTGGTTATGTTGATTACGCCATCAGTAACGACAGCAATGATCATACGATTCAGCGTGCTGGGTACACAAATACAGCGTTAGAGGACGACAATTTATCTTACAGCATTGTTGCAACAGCAGAAGATGGCGAAGGTAATGACAGCATCTCGGCATCGACCAGTTACACTGGTAATCATGCTGATCTGAACGCGACAGTCAGCCACCGTAAAGACAGTACTCAAGTCAGCTATGGTGCGAGCGGTGCTGTAATCGTCCACTCTGACGGGGTGACCATGTCTCAACCGATTAACAGCGCGGATTACAATGGCGTAGTGTTAGTGGATACGAACCAGGCAGAAGACGTTCATATCGAAAACGGCACTGGCATTGACACCAATGGGTCAGGTTATGCGGTGGTCCCTTATGTGAACAGTTATCAAGCGAACGAGGTCGCGATTGATTCTGATTCACTAGGCAAAAACATGGAAGCGACAAACACAATCACTAAAGTTGTTCCAACGGCAGGTGCGATTGTTAAAGCCAAGTTTAACGTTAAAACAGGCTATAAAGCGCTATTCACGGTAGAGAATAAAGGGAAAGCCGTTCCATTTGGTTCGATTGTTAAAACACCAGAAGATGTGAATAACGAAATATCTTACGTAGGTAACGATGGCGTTGTGTATCTATCTGGACTAGAGAAGCAAGGCACATTGAATGTTCTATGGGGCAAAGATATTTGTACAATTAACTATGACCTATCAAATGAGTTAAACGGAGACTCATCAGGTATTGTTAAAAAGACCGTTCATTGTCAATAACCTCTAGCTGAATATGGAGCCGATAACCGGCTCCATAAATACAAATAAAACGTGTATTAGGTGTCGCTAATGATATTAGTTAAAAGTCGCGCTTTCGCATTAATAGGTTTGTGTTGCCTCGCTGTAACCTCTGTCTCTCATTCTGCTTCATTGAATAATGAACAGATAATGGTCGTCAAAGAAAAGCTATCGCAATTGACTCCCGAGCAAAAAGAACACATAAAAAATAAAATAAAGAGTTTAACACCAGAACAAAAGAAAATATTAAAGGCAAGCTCAAAGAAAAATTTAACACATT
>NZ_WXWT01000183.1:0-2233 GCF_009904725.1 Vibrio sp. V43_P6S15P86 | reverse complement strand
GTAAGAAGGAATTGCTTGGCCTGTACCTATCCGAGTCAGAGGGGGCAAACTACTGGCTGTCAGTGCTAACGGATCTACATAACCGTGGCGTTGAAGATATCCTGATTGCTTGCGTGGATGGCCTTACTGGCTTTCCAGAAGCTATCTCGACTATTTACCCTGATACCGAGGTCCAGCAATGCGTTATTCACCAGATCCGCAGCTCAATAAAGTACGTCGCTTCCAAGCACCAGAAGGAATTCATGACGGACCTGAAAACTGTCTACCGGGCTGTCAGTAAAGAAGCAGCAGAGATAGAACTGGATCGTTTAGAATCGAAATGGGGCCAACAGTATCCGATTGTGCTGCGTTCTTGGGGGAACAAATGGGCAAACCTATCGGTTTACTTTAAGTATCCAGAGTACGTTCGAAAGGCTATCTACACGACAAATTCCATCGAGGCGGTACACCGTCAGTTCCGTAAATTGACTAAAACTAAGGGTGGTTTCCCGAACGAAAACAGCTTGCTTAAGCTGCTATATGCTAGGATATTGAATGCATCTAAGAAATGGACAATGCCAATCCAGAACTGGAATATGACATTGTTTCAACTGGCGATTCACTTCGATGGGCGCCTGGATGATGTCTAGATATCTAGCCAAAATTAGCTGACACAGAATTCTGAACGCCCTCTTAATAAGTGAGGCTCTCTGAGCCTCACTCTTCTAACTACCCAATGTCTGTTTAACGATAGAGCTCTTTTCATGCTGCGCTATTGCCAGTTCATTTAAAGGTGTAATCGAGAGTTTAGAATTATTATGAAGAGAATACTCGAAGACAGCCAGTATTAGATGGTAGAACAAGTTGTTTATCTTACTGGATGCAGTGTAGATGCCTCGTTCACACTCATAAATAGCTCTAACGATAGCTTTGTCCCTTGTTGACCGTATTCGTTTCACATACTCGAACCAATACTCAATGTGTTCTTGCAGCGCTAGTTCATGTGCTTTAGCGAACGAAAATAAAAGGTAGTGAAATTGTTGATACTCATATTCTGTTAGTTGTTTTTTTAATTTGTCACAATGGTCAATAGCTTGCTGCCGAATGGTTTTAAAGTGAGTTGTGGCTTGCTCGATTTCTCTCTGATGTTTGTTGTAGTTGTTGATTAATAAGGAATCAGAATCTAACACATCATTTTTGATGAGTTTGCCAAGTGTGTACTTATTCCCACTACGTAGTGACGAGCCTGCAAAACGATACTGATAGAATCGATAAGCGATGCCTTTGAACCGAGTGTTTGTGTCGTCAGGAATTAGCTCTATTTCAATACCTTGTTTGAGCAGTGCTGTTTCAAATTGAGTCAGTGAAGATGAGGGGGGCAGAGTACGAATGGCTGAATCCACTTTTCTTCTCATCATGTGAATAACGGTTTTCTCTTTTTCGCCTTGTACATCAGAGTCGTAACTTGAGTGCAGCTTCCCTGAGCTTTGCACGGTTTGTAACCCTAGCGTAACTTCTTGCTCCCTCATAATTTCTTGCGCTTTGAGGTGTGATTGCCAGTTCGAAATGATTTTACCTGTCAGTAAATCAGTCGTAGACGCTACAATATGGATGTGTTCATTGTCGGTATCGCAGTGTTTGAATGCGATATAACGAGCATTTCCATACCCTAGGTGCGTCATGAGCTTTTTAATTGTCTTTCGCCATTGGACTGGGGGCAACTGTTCCCCTTCCGCTAGGGAGACAACAAAGTGGCGAAAGGGCTGTTTCGTATTAGTATTAGCAAGATAAGCGCTTTGCAGTTCAGCAATGGCGCGCCTCCAGTCAATATCTCTGGCGTCTTGGCGCTCTGCGCCAAGGGGAACAGAAGCAATTTCGTTCGCGCAGATGAATTGTGATGCTCCCCCGAGGATGTCACTTTTTGAGTGACTTGAAGAATACTCGATCAGAAGTGTGACGTCGTCACTTTTCTTTGCGCTATACCGAACTAACTGCGTGGCATCATGCATAGTTTGTTTATCATTCTTACATTTCAATTCCTCAAATATCATCGCTGGCGTTCTCTTGTTCAAGTTTACGACGGTAAAGCTCACGTAAGGCACGGCTATCCAGAAATTGCATTGCTAACAGCTCGGCAGTTTGAGAATTATGTGCATCGATAGCGAGGTTTCGGGTGAGTTGTAAATTCTGTTTTAGTTCATACAGAGCATCACCCAGTTGATGGGCAATTTCATGGTCGTAAAGGGGGTTATCT
>NZ_WXWT01000402.1:0-2239 GCF_009904725.1 Vibrio sp. V43_P6S15P86 | reverse complement strand
ACAGAGGAATCAGTGACTGGTCAAATTCTCGATTCTTCCCTCAATACATTGGAGCAAGAGAAGAAGCAGCATGAAGGTGAGTTAGCGATTACTCTGGGGGAAATAGAAGAGTATCAATCTTTACTGATGCGCTTTCCAAACAACAAGCAAGAGATACAACCACTATTTAATTCGGCAAGAGAACGCTCAGCCAAGCTATTAGGCAGAATTAATGCGTTAACGAACTGGATGCAAGTAGTGCAAGGTAACGTCCTAAAATGTTGAGAACATGGCAAGCTGAGTGTGTAGATCAGGCTATTAATAAGTTTTCATCAAATCGACGCCCACATTTTTTCTGTCAAGCCACCCCTGGTGCGGGTAAAACGGTGATGGCTGCAGAGGTTGCTATGCGTCTTTTTGAAGAAGGTATGATTGACTTAGTTCTCTGTTTTTCACCATCGCTTTCGGTTGCCGATGGGATGAAAAATACCTTTTCATGGAAACTGGAATGTTCCTTTAATGGAGGATTGGGTTCTCTTGGGGGCTCTTACACCTATCAATCCATCCGTTTTTTAGATGAAAACTTCTGGAACACCGTTAGTAAATACAGGGTGCTAGTCGTATTTGATGAGATCCACCATTGTTCGTTTGATGATGAGGGGCGGTCAAATTCATGGGGTCTAGAGATCGTGTCAAAGATCCAAAGCTTTGCTCGTTATACTCTGGCTCTATCGGGTACTCCTTGGCGCTCTGATCGGTTACCGATTGTTATGGCCGAGTATTCGGATCCAGAAGGCATGCTTATTTGCGATTATCAATACGGCTTGCAACAGGCAGTTGTTGATGGGGTATGTCGCCCACCTAAAATTGCCTTGATAGACAACGAGCATTTGAGTATCCAGACTGGTAATAGTAATCAGCATTTTTCTTCCATTTTGGAATGCATTAAAGAATCCGATGTCTCTTATCAAAGCGTCATCCGCAATGACGATGCGATTAATTACATATTGAATAGTGGCTGCCAAAAACTGGCGCAGATCAGACAGCAATCGCCAAATGCAGGAGGTTTAGTTGTCGCCGCTTCTATCAAGCATGCTAAACATATTCAAAAGCGGCTTGTTGAGCACTTTAATCAATCAGCATGTATCGTTACTTATCATAATGATAATCCATTGAATGAAATCGAGTCTTTTCGTCACTCGAACGTTCAATGGATAGTCAGTGTTGGAATGATAAGTGAAGGCACGGATATCCCTCGGCTACAGGTTTGTTGTCATATGAGTTCGGTTAAAACGGAACTCTATTTTAGACAGGTCCTTGGGAGAATATTGAGAGTTAATGATTCACTCAACCAAGAAGCATGGTTGTATACATTTGCTGAAGAAAGTTTGATTGGGTTTGCTGAAAGAATTGAGCAGGATATTCCTGATAGCTGCATGTACATTAAACAAGAGAACAATGTTCCGAGTGCTGTAGATTCACAATGCCTACCAATAAGCACCGTATCGGAAAGCGCTCAATCTAATCGCTCTCAACCAAGCTTACTTAGTTGGGGAAAAGCTTCAGATATCATTAACCCAAATAATGTTGAGCCTGCTTTAGCATTGGATGATCTGAGGTTAGGCCAATTTAAACAGAGAGTCATCGCAGCGTTCACTTAAACTAATTCAGCTTCAATCTGTTTCAATGCTTTACCTGAAGAGTTTTTCTAGTAACCAGGACTGCTGCGGCTTGCGAGGCACTTGTAAACAGACGAACTCCAGATAGTGTTAGTACACCCTTTTTCTTTTAGGTTAGTACACAACTTCGTATAGTGTATAGTCTTTAAATAGACTAGGCTGTGCAGTTGTTAGCGCTTGAGAGCCTTTCAATACGACAATGCCTTCATCAGTAGGCATTGTTTTAACATTAACTTTTTTGACCTTCAGTTGCAATAAAGTGTTCTCTTGCACGTTTGTTTGAGGTGAAGCGATTTGAGTTACTCTTGCTCCTGTTATTTGTTCCCTAGAGAACAAATAACAGTATGAATGTCAGAGGACAATAAAGTTTTAACACAAACTAGCCATCACATGAGCTAGCTCGTTGCTGGACAATTATCATTTTCGGAAAATCGAACATTAGAAATTCATTAATAACGAGAAATAAGGAAAATTTCTTCCTGAGTCAGTATTGTGATTGATAAATAATAACGAGTCCCCATATCCTAACAATCAAACCACAACATTACCTTGGCTATGCAAATCAAACGAGACTTTGACTA
>NZ_WXWT01000339.1:0-2241 GCF_009904725.1 Vibrio sp. V43_P6S15P86 | reverse complement strand
CTCAGTCGTCAAATTCTCACTCTACGAGAATTACCCATTAAAATTATTTTTCTTTTCTCAGTGATTAAGAATTATATTTGTCGTAATTCATATAACACGTTACAACACTCTCATGACGACAAACAAAGCTAATGCGAACCAGGTAAACGAAAAAGCACTGCAGTTGTTAATGCAAGTTGCAGTTAGTCCATTCCCGGTCTCTGCGAAAACGCTAAGCGAGCAATTGAACGTTCCTTTGAGCAGTCTCTACCGACACTTGAAGCTGCTCAAAGAGTGGAACTTGATTGAAGAAAGCGTACACGACAAGACATTTGTCGTTGGCCCGGCAGCATTGCTGCTCATGCATAGCTATGAGACCGCACAGCATGGGTTAGATATGGTCGAAACCATACTGGCTCGGTTGGTACAACAAACAGGGGAAATGGCCGCTTATATGGTACCTGCAGGGTATCGCGCGCTTTGTGTCAGACAAAAAGAAAGTATGCAGGCGCTGCGTTGCAGCTTCGTCCAGGGTCAAAGTCAACCTCTGCTACGTGGTGCCTCATCTAAAGTGATGCTCGCTTTTATGCCTCAAAGTCGATGCGAGAAAATCTTGAGATACTTTAATCAAGATCACCGACGAGACGAATGGGAACAAGAGCTCACAACCATCCGTAAACACGGATATGCCGTCAGTACTTCTGAAATTGACCCGGGTGTTTCTGGCATCAGTGCACCAGTGATGAAAGGAAGCAAACTGATCGGCGCGGTCTCGGTGATGGCTCCGGCCCACCGAGTCGAAAAGGATAAGCAGCGCATTATTTTGCATGTGTTGCAAGCGGCAAGGGCACTACCACCAGAAAGGTAATTCATCATGTTAAGCTTTTTCAAACGCTATAAACTCCACCACACCGTGAAACAGCCGCAGCATTACCCTTTTTCTTTTATGACAGTGTGTGAGTATTTGCCTCCCATGTCTAAGGGCGCGTTTGAATTAGCTGATCAAAGTTTGGAAAATGCTAGCGATTGGCTGTACCAACAGCATGATCATGAAACTGCTGAAAACTTTGGTCACTTCAACCACGACAAGCTGGAAAATGGCGAGTTTCAGGAAGCGTTAAGTCTTTCGCTTTCTCGTCATTCTATTCCCGTTTTAGTGACCAACTGTACAGAGACAATCTTGTCCATGTTACCTGTGGTCGTGTCTTATCGAGACGAAGTGGGTGTGGTAAATATTGGACATGACATGAACTTGAAGCCGACACTTGAACCACGTTTAGGCTCGGCATTCCATTTTGCTCTTTCTCGCTATCAAAACGTGCGATTATTTTTTGCTGGTGTTAGCGAACAAGATACAAAGCAAGAAACGTGGGAATACGCGGAGGATCAAGGTTGTGACTGGGTAACCGATAAAGAGTTTTCTTTTCGTCATCGCAATAATGTAAAGCAGTTAATCGGCAATTACCTCGACCATTGCGACCAAATAATCCTCAGTATCGACCTTGGCTCCCTAAAAACCAAAAACAGCCTTGATGGTACCTCAGAAATTGATATCCAAATGGTTCTACGCACCATTAGGCAATGTCTGGTTGCAGGTAAAGTCAGAGCCATTCAACTCGTAGGCGATCGCGATCGTCTGGTCTATTCGAGACAAACGAAAGCCATACTAGAAGAGTTATATCAAATGGCTCCACTCATTGTTCACGCAGCCTAGGATTAAGTTCTGTTCAGAATCAGGACGCTCAAGCTACTGATTCTGAACCAACATGGTTAATTATTATCTTTTACCAACAAATAGTTACATGAATAAAGCGACTCATGTCACACTTAGCTATTGAACTAATCTCATACTTACGTTCTAATAACGCCACTAAGCTTTGGTATGACATACGAAATAAAAATAGCCAAAGTTCAATAAGTAAGCG
The DNA here is from genome assembly GCF_009904725.1 of Vibrio sp. V43_P6S15P86. Classification (NCBI taxonomy): domain Bacteria; kingdom Pseudomonadati; phylum Pseudomonadota; class Gammaproteobacteria; order Vibrionales; family Vibrionaceae; genus Vibrio; species Vibrio sp. V43_P6S15P86. The sequence continues at coordinate 337 of NZ_WXWT01000339.1, read as the reverse complement.
GATTAAAAACCAAAAACACCGCCGATATTTCAACTTCTGTGAGCACTTGCTCACGCTCGCTTGATGCCATCTTGTTCCACTTTTTTAGGACATTTGATGATGCGTCTTTGCAGTATTTTCGCTGCGGTTCTTGTTTTACCGCTAGCCTCACACGCCACCACCTATGACTTAGCAGATATCAAGTCAAACACTAATGTTGCCTTTTGTAAAAACGGAACCATTCATGTAACGGGTTCTACTTACGATTGCACTACAAATATTGTTCTCCCGAAAGGCGATCAAATTATAAATAGTAGTCAAAGCTCATCGTCTTTAACCGCTCATGGTTCCATAACAC
>NZ_WXWT01000109.1:0-2264 GCF_009904725.1 Vibrio sp. V43_P6S15P86 | reverse complement strand
TAATGCTAAATACACCCAAGGAATCTCTAGACACACCTGTTTTTAGTGGTGATTTTTGATATACAGTGAAATTATCATTGGTAATAAAGCTAGACCGTCCCATTTCCGCTTCGTTACGGACCAGTAACACAATTCCTTGGTAATATTTTTCAAACTCATCCAGTTTCATTATCATGGTTCCTCTAGAAGGGTCTCCTAGAATAACTGAGTGATTGTTTATACCTCTGATTACAACAAAATGCATATACCCATCGAAATTAACGAGAGTAATCCCAGGGACGCCGACTTCTTTAATTTTCTCCAGTCCTACTTGAAAGCCGTCAGAACGTAACCCTATGGAATCCAAGTAAAACTTCATATCCAACAAAGAAAAACCTTTCTCTTTGATTTTTTCTTTATCACCTTTTTCAAACATGCTTTTGAAAATATCTTGTTCAGATGACTCTGTTGCATAATGAAAAGTGAGAAGAGAAGCCAGGGCGGCAGAGCCACAGCTGAAGTCATACTGTTGGCGAAAAACATCACCAAACACTATTTCTTTGTAGCTTTTAACAGGAACAGAGTAATGTGCTCGGTAAGGTAGCAGTTCTAATGAAATGGCTGATGCTGAATAAACGAGCATCAGCCAAATTAAGTTATTTAATACTTTCATATTGTTTACTTGAGTGTCAGGTTAACGACGGTAGAGTTCTGGATTAAAACGTTGTTTCCGCTGTTCTGAATTACGTTGGATATACCCGAACTGTCTGCGAACGCTCCACTTGATAGTATATTGTTACCACTCACGGTGTTTGACGCGACATTATCTGACGAAATACCATTGATATCTGATTCTGCATAAACCAAGTCGAGTTCAACATTTTGTCCACCTCTTGATTCATTCATGATATCCAAGCTAACTTCTCCGCCAGATAATGCAATGTCATCAGCGAGTGCAGTGCAGGCAACTATCATACTCAAAGTACAGATTGCCAAACGCATCGCTTTCTCCTACTAGTCGGTTACTCACCCCCAGTAAACACACTTGCATTAGTTGTAACAGATTGTTGTACAAGTGAATTTGAACCAGCATTCTGACCAACGGTAGTAATACCAGCTGCACCACCAAGACCACCAAGGGTGTTCATGTTTTCAACTCGAACTCGAGTATCATCCGCGTTAGTTGCATAAATAACTGATGCACCTGTAACACCACCCATTAGACTTGAGCTCGCAACAACCATATCTGTATCCATATGGACTTGATTGAAGCTATCAACATTTGTTGAGCTCGAGTCACTTTGATAGTTACTATTGTCGTTAAAGCTGTTCGAGTTTGTTGTGCTTGAATCAGCGTAGCTACGGTTATCACTCTGGTTACGGTTGTCGCTTTGATTACGATTATCGCTGTTATCGTTAAAGCTACTGTTGATACTAGAGTCACTGTTGTCGTTGTTGCTACGTCTTACAGTAGTACTAGAGTCGCTGTTGTCGTTGTGGCTTCTATTTGTGTTAGTACTTGAATCACTACTATCACTATTTAGGCTCACATCAAGATCAGCACTGGTACTGTTGTCGTTAGCGTTAGACGTACTATTGTCGTTGTGGCTTTGAGCTGTGTTCATGCTCGAGTTTGAACTGTCGCTGTTGTCATTAAAGCTGTCATCAACGCCAAGAGTTGCACTGTTGTCAGTATCGCTGTTGTCGTTAAAGCTATCACCGATACCCAGTGAAGCACTGTTATCACTGTTGTCGTTAAAGCTATCGCCAACACCCAGTGAAGCACTGTTGTCACTGTTGTCGTTAAAGCTATCGCCAACACCCAATGAAGCACTGTTGTCACTGTTGTCGTTAAAGCTGCCTGATAAACCGATAGCAGTATTAGCGCTGTCAGTCCATTGCATGTTGTCGTCTCCATCATCGATCTCATTCGCGATTAGAGAGCCACTAAATAAAATTGCTGACATTGCTAAAGCAAGCCCTGTTTTGTTTAGAGTCATAACGATTACTCCATTTCCTGTTATTCCTGATTAAAAATGACTGCACTTAACTTCTTGCTGCTTCCTTCAAATGTTGTGGGAAGCGATGAAATTATAAGAAAGGATTAGTGAAATCTGTTCTCATTATTGAGAATGATTCAGGCTGAAAGGGAGTATTTAGGTGCGTCTCTTTAAGGTATTAAAGAAAAAAATAACATAATCAGAATGTTATTTTTTGTATTTACTTTAAGTACCCATCAAGTATGAAATGAAGCCAATATAAAGAAGTAGTTCGTTCTATTGCAC
>NZ_WXWT01000484.1:0-2291 GCF_009904725.1 Vibrio sp. V43_P6S15P86 | reverse complement strand
GGATAATTTTGATAACTCGAGAGAGTATGCGCTCAATTTGAATGTAACGCCTTTTTCTAACCGAGAGTACTTTAAATGGTTTCGTGATGAACTCTTACAGTTGTCACGTGAACAGAGAAAGTGTCTCAGTTTTGAGTTTGTTGAAGCACAATTTGTAAGACACTTAGACTTTATGCGACCAGTCGCTAAAATGCTGGCCGGTTTAGGGTGCCACTTAATGGTTGGGCAGGCTGGACGAACCATCGTCAGCACTCACTATTTAAAAGAAGTGGATATTCGTTACCTTAAACTTCATCGCAGTTTAGTAGCAAAAATCGACCAGCGACATGAGAACCAGCTATTTGTCCGCAGCATGCTAGGTGCCGCGGCAAACAGTAAAACTAAAATCATAGCAGTGGGAATTGAGAATCAAAACGAGCTCAACACGTTAATTGAGCTCGGGGTTTATGGTGGGCAAGGGCGCTACTTCTCTGCAGAGCAGCAGTTTCTTCCTCGTCCACAAGCATTGCCAAGTTCTCAATCAGAATCCCAAGTGAAATTGGGAAGACGAAATCGCTGGCGTAAAAAATAAAGATAATAATCATGGATTTCAAAGCACTACTCGACAAGCTCAAACGATCATCTGGTGGTGGTCGTTCCTGCTTTTTGGTTATTCAGCCAGACGCCGTTTATTTATCATCTTCAATAAAAAGTGGTCGCCCATACCAATTTGATATTTCTGAATCCAATTGGGAGAAAGCCGTAGAGCAAGCATTGAGCGTTGCTGCGAGTGCGTATGATTCTCTGACGGTTGTCCTTTCTCATAACTATTATCAGATGTATCAAATCGACAAACCTGTCATGCCGCGCCAAGAATGGCCTGCAGCATTACCGTTTTTGTTGAAAGAACTGATCTCTGAGCGCGCCATTGACATCATTGCCGATGCGGTAGAGCTACCCAATTCAACCAAAGTGCAAGCTTACGTCTTATCACGAAAAATGTTGGATAAGATCGTGTTACTGGCCAGTCGCGCCCAGTTGCCATTAGAAGCTATTCTTCCTGAAGACGACATTTGGGGAGAGACCGCAGGTGAACTAGGTAACTTCCTATTATTACAACGCAGTGTGCGTGGTCACTTCCGTATTAGCGCTTTTGTCGAAAATACTATCGCGTTCCATCGTTCGATTCGCAGTGTGACGCCACCGTTAACGGGTGTTCCGTCTAGCGAGTTACAGATGGATAGCCTCTCGTTAGAACTGCAACGTTCGATTGATTATCTTTCTTCTCAGTTGCGCCATGTGCAGCTGCATCAATTGAAAGTGTGTTGTGATGAGGAGGATGAGAGTGAGCTTGTTCAGTCTCTAAACTACCGTTTAAGCACTAAAGTTTCTCCGTTATTACCACCAGAACATGAGTTATCAGGACACGTTTTAGCAGATGCTGCTGCGGCTTCTAATACTCGACGCGTTAACTTATACCCTGATTACTTAAAGCCGAAAAAAGAGCTCCTGACACTAAGAAATATCGCGTTATCTTGGGGTGTCGCGGCTGCGGCCATTCTACTCTCTTACGGCTATGTGACTTGGCAGAGCAGTGGTTTAGAAGATGAAATTGCTATTGTAAAAAGCAAAGGCGATATCATGAAGTCAGAGCTTGAACGCTATCAAGTCAAGCTACGTAAGCATCAACCCGACAATAATAAGCTGGCAGCTAAAGCCCGATTAGAGCGTGAAGTCAAGGCGAAGCGAGACTCGCTTAAAGCCGTCGGGAAATACGATGACTCGCAGCGCACGGGTTACTCTGGCGTGATGCAATCATTAGCTAAGCTAGGAAACCAAGAAATTTCTTTGTCCGAAATTCGAATCAATAACCATACCTTAGATCTGAAGGGACTGGCGAAAAAGCCGAGCTCAGTACCAAGTTGGGTTAACCAATTTAAAACTGAGATTAGCTTGGTTGGCCGGACATTTGACGACGTCAAAATTGGCCGAAATGATAAGGATATTGTGACGTTTGAACTAAAAACGCGCGAGGATAAAGAGAAATGAACGAATTCTGGCTCTCATTAGAAGAGCGCTTTGGCGAAATGAGCGCGCGTGAAAAATTGCTTATCGCGCTGTGTGGTTTAGTTGTCGTGATCATGTTGCTTTTTACGCTGGTACTGGAACCAAAGCTTAACGAGATCATCAGTAATGAGAGGCAACTAAGCAATTTAAAGCAAGCCAATCAAAAGATTGAAATCGACACGCTACGTATTCAAGCGCAGCTGAAGAAAGATCCAAACGCTGAGATTGATCGCTCGATATCTAAC
>NZ_WXWT01000019.1:0-2331 GCF_009904725.1 Vibrio sp. V43_P6S15P86 | reverse complement strand
CTCCTGAGAAACTTCTTGCTTTCACCCTGTCTTTACAATGGCAGGGTGCTTTTTACAAAAAAGGCAGCCACCTGGGCTGCCTTTAATATTTTGTTGTCTTTGCAAATTTATACGGTTACGACCACTCGAAGTGCCAATAGTATTAGAACAATCCCTGACAAACGATCAATTAACACCGCTTTAGAACGAATTCTGTCCACTACTTTAGAGCTCGATAACACTAGGGTGATAAAGGTATACCAAAGCCCGTCCACAACAAATGGTGTAGCCACAATGATCATTTGATTGCTCAAATCATTACCTAGCGCTACAAACTGACTAAATAGTGCGATAAAAAACAAGGCAATTTTGGGGCTTAAAATCGAGATAAAAAAACCTTCTCGAGCAGACTGGCTTACCGTTGTTTCTTCGCCTGACTCCAACTTCGCCGCCACACCGCCTTTCGAACGCAGCGCATTGAACCCTAAATATGCAAGATATGCCGCGCCTGCAAGGCTGATCGTCTTGAACAACATCGGGCTTTGCTGCAAAACAACAGCGAGGCCAATCAGCGTAATAAACGCATAAATGCCAATTCCAAAAGCGTGTGCCCAAGCCGTTGCCAAACCATTGATGCGTCCACCAGCCAAGGCATGTTTTGCCACAATCGCTAGGCTAGGCCCAGGTGACATAGCACCGAGTAAACACACGGTAAAAAGTGATAACCAAACTGTTAGTGTCATAGATAACCTCTCTCCATTTGAATTCAATCTATCAATTGAAGAGCTATAATTTGAAATCAAAGTTTCGCATAAAAGTCATGATTTAAAATCATAGCCTAATGGATGGAGTATTCCGATATTTTCATCACCGCGTGGATTTGCTCTCGCACCCATTGATGAGCTGGATCATTGTCGTATTTAGGATGCCACATCAGCCAGTATTCATGGGTAGGTGTCTCAAAAGGAAGCGCTTTATGAACCAAAGGCCAGTGCTTGGCCAAATTATTTGCAATGTGCTCCGGAACTACCATTAAGTGCTCACTTGAGACCAAACGATTTACCGCCGCAGAGAAAAAAGGCACTTTAAAGGTAACATGACGCATCAGCCCCCTGTCTTTTAGTGCCATATCGGTACTTGAGTCTTTGTCTCCCCCACCCGTCACTTGAATATGCGAATGACTAATGAGGTCCTCTACAGAAATCGAAGCCTTACCAGCTAAAGGGTGAGACGCCTTCATCAAACAAACTGACTTATCAGAACCAATATTGATGCTAGATACACCTTCAGGCTGAGTGGGATACATAGAAGAAGCAAGGTGGATTCCTAACTCGTGAAGCTTATCGATAAAATCTAGCTGCCACAGTCGATACGCCAAATCCAATTGTGGTGCTTGTTCACCTAAGTGAGATGCAATATCGGGCAAAACGTATTGTGCCACGTAATCACTTGAGGCAATAACCAGCTCGCCTTGCCACAGTTGCGGCTCAAAAGGTTTGTCATCGAGTAAATGGTCAAACTCAGCCAGTAACGCATCAAGCTTTGATTTTAATGCTATTGCTCGCGGGGTTGGTATCAGCTGATTACCTTGACGAATAAGCAGTGGATCACCACACAGATCGCGCAATTGTGCAAGCTGTCGGCTAACCGCAGACTGCGTAATGTGCAAACGTTCTGCAGTTCGGCTGACATGACACTCTTCTAAAAGTACATGCAAGGACCTAAGTAGATTCAAATTGATGTTGTTTAACATACCGGCTCAAGAAGGTTTTAATAAATAATGGCACCCATGATGCTTATTTCACAAACTGGTTGCCAGTCGTATTAAAGAACTCAGCTAAAACGGTATGAGTCATGAGGTGCCTTAGCTCTGGGTAACGTTGAATTTGATCTCTGATTTCGTTCAAACGAGTCATCGTAGGTACTTCGACAAAAACCATCATATCCGTTTCACCACTGATTGCATGGCACCATTTTACGCCATCGATTTTGTATAGTTCATCGGCATATGATTCGCAATAATACGTGGATGTAGATTTATCGAACTTTAGAGCAAAATAAGCACAAATCGAGTCCCCGCCTGAAGAGGCAATTTCAGCGTGATACCCGAGAATCACTTTGTCATGTTCTAGCTTACGAATACGAGCCGTCACCGCAGAACGAGAAAGGTTCACTTTATCCGCAATTTCAGTCACCGACAGCCGAGCGTTGTGTCGGAGAAGATCCACAATCTTGTGATCAAACTTGTCCATATACTTACCAAGCTTTCCTTATTTTTCTCATTCTATACCGATTCTAACTGCATAAGAAACCAACATTTTGTTGGAAATATTTAAAACAACCGTCATATTG
>NZ_WXWT01000456.1:0-2384 GCF_009904725.1 Vibrio sp. V43_P6S15P86 | reverse complement strand
GTGTTGCTCGGACAAGATGTAACGCCGAGCTTAGTTTATCGCGACGGCGAAATCGTTCTTTCCAAATAGCCTAAACAATCCAGAGGTTTTGATCGAAAAGTCAGAACCTCTGAGTTTATGATCTCGATTAAAAAACAATCAGCCCCATCATGAAATAAATCACATAAATTATACGGTTATTACGTCATGCTAAGATTACAGTAGTCCAAGAAGGTGGTCTTATGCATCGAGTCATCCGGAAAATGACATGGAAGACGAATAGGCGGTAATCCCGCCCTACTCCAATGCAGTGCGTGGGTTTCTATAGCAACCCACTTCCTAGCAATTCGTAGGTTTTTCACGCCATCTTGCAAGGAGGCTCTATGCCTATCAACAAAATACGCAATATCGCTTTTGTCGGCCAAACCGGGACCGGTAAAACCACGCTGATAGAAAAACTGCTCTTTACCTGCGATGCCACGCACCATTTAGGCAGCGTAGAAAAAGGCGATACCGTTACCGACTTCGACCCTCAATCCATCCAATATCAACACAGTATTGAAGCAACGCCAGTCGCACTGCGCTGGAATAAACACCGGCTCAATATCATCGACACTCCGGGACAAAACGAGTTACTTGGCCGCACGATTAGCGTTTTTCCTGCCGTTGAAACATCCGCCCTTGTCATCGACCCTCAAACACCACTTAACCAAACTTCCGATCGCTTATTCACCTTTGCAAAAGAGCAGCAAAAATGTCAGATGATCATCATCAATAAGCTCGATAACCACAGTCATCAGTTAGAGAGATTGATGGAGAACATCGTTGAGCATTTTGGTGACCACTGCTTACCGATCAACTTACCTTCGGCTGACGGGGAATCTGTAGTTGACTGCTATTTCGAACCAGAATTGGGACGAGAAACCTTACTTGCGACGGTAGATGAAGCTCATGAGACCTTGATTGACCAAGTTATCGAAGTCGATGAAGAACTGATGGAACTGTATCTGGAACAAGGCTCCGAACTCACCGCAGAGCAATTGCATGATCCGTTTGAAGAAGCACTGAGAACTGGACATGTGATTCCGGTCTGTTTTGTCTCAGCACAAACCGGTGCGGGCGTCGAGTTGCTGCTGCGCACCTTGGCGGAGATCATGCCCATGCCAAACGAGGGTAACCCTCCTCTACTGGAAAAGAACGGCAAAAAAATCAAAGTAAATTGCGAAACCTTAGAGCACACCGTCGCACACGTGTACAAAGTCAGCGTCGACCCATATATGGGCAAACTTGCCTACTTACGTGTGTATCAGGGTGAAATCAATGCGGGCAGCCAGCTTTATATTGGCGAAAGCAACAAGGCATTTAAAGTTGGGCACTTATATCAACTGCAGGGCAAAGATAGAACCGAGATCCCTCGTGCGCTTGCCGGCGACTTCTGCGTTTTAGCCAAAGTGGATGATCTCGAATTCGATTCAATCGTTCATGACTCTCACGAAGAAGATGGTGTTCAACTCAAAACGTTGGACCTTCCTGACTCCATGTATTCTTTGTGCTTGAAGCCTCTTAAGCGTGGAGATGAGCAAAAATTGGGAGATGTGCTGAATAAAATCGCCAGTGAAGATCCTTCGCTGCGCATCGAACATCGCGCTCGCACCAACGAAACCATCATCAGCGGCCAAGGAGAGTTTCACCTCAAAGTCGCATTAGAAAAGATGGCGAACGTGTACAAGCTGGACGTCGAAACCTGCCAACCAAGCGTCGAATACTTTGAAACCATCACCAAACCTGCCGAAGGGCATTATCGACACAAAAAACAAAGTGGCGGTGCAGGCCAGTTTGGTGAAGTGCAATTGAAGGTTCGCCCACTCGAGCGCGGTGCCGGATTTAAGTTCATCAACAAAGTGGTGGGTGGCGCAATTCCAACCGCGCTTATTCCCGCGGTCGAAAAAGGTATTTTACAAGTACTCGAAGAAGGGGCGATTTCTGGCAACCCAATCAAGGATGTGGAAGTCACCGTTTATGACGGTAAATATCACTCCGTCGATTCGAAAGAAATTGCGTTTGTCATCGCAGGTAAGAAAGCCTTTTTAGATGCGATCAACAACGCTGATCCTATTGTGCTGGAGCCCATTGTCCAAATGGAGTTACACGTCCCAACCACAAACGTCGGTGACGTGTCTGGGGATTTGTCAGGTAATCGAGGATTAATAGAAGGCACCGAACCGATCGATAGCCAATTCACGTTGTTGAAAGCCAAATCGCCAGTAAACGAGTTGCAAGATTACGCTCGTCGATTGCGAGCTATCACGGGTGGTGAAGGCAGTTTTAGTATGACTTTAAGCCATTACGAGCCCGCGCCACCAGCAGTGCAAAAACAAGTCTGCCAAGGCAGTGCTCAACAAGGT
>NZ_WXWT01000343.1:0-2386 GCF_009904725.1 Vibrio sp. V43_P6S15P86 | reverse complement strand
TGTTTTCGATACTCTTGGCCATACTTTCACTGTATATATTTTGGTTGTTGTTTCGCAACGGACCTGCATTCGCCGAGCGCGTCGCTCATCAAAAACGTAACTGGGTTGGACCTACCGCCAACAAAGAAGAATGGCGAGGATATTGTACGGATGTATTTCAGCCGTTCAGTTCTCAAACGACTTTTTACGCCATCGCTTATTTTGCGAATTATATTGCAGCAGCAAATGCGATATCTTGGTCAACAGTATATGAAGGGGATGACCCGATCATCATAAGCCGATTTGGTAGCTACTTTATTTTAAATACTCACGATTCACTAGTGGTTGCAGGGTTTATTGCGCTTGCTTTCTTTATCATCAATTGGCAGCTTGCCATGCACTGTTCTGGTATTCTTAGTCAGTATCTAGTGCGGATTCTTATTATCAATCGAACTCGCTTTGTTGCGATTAGCTTAGTGTTTTGCAGTTACTTTGCGTATCTCTTGACTGTTGGTATTTTCTGGTTGTTCCATGACGGTTATTCGATCTGGCACGGGTTAACGCTTACTCCTGTATTCTTATTATTAGCGTTATTGGTTGCGGTTGTTTTGCCATCTATGAAAAAAGAGAGCAATAAACCTTAGATAGACTTGCCACGTTAAATTACACACGATTTTAGGATAGTAATTCCTATGCCATTAAGTTAGCATTGCCGGCTTTTTAACGGTCTAAAGGCCCTTATTAGTGGGAGGAACTATGTTTATCGGCTTTGACTATGGCACTGCAAACTGTTCAGTGGCAAAAATGGAATCGGGTGAGCCAGTAATGCTTAACCTAGAAGGGAACAGTCCATTTATTCCTTCCACCCTTGCTGCACCGACTCGTGAATCGGTATCCGAGCACTTATTTCGCCATCGAGATATTAAACCATTAGATCAAGTTGGTGAGCAGGTTTTACGCCGGGCAATCAATTTAAACCGAGAAGAAAGTATTGATCTCGTATCTGACGACATTGCATTTGGTCAGGCGGCGCTTAATCTCTATTTGGAAGACCCTCGTGATATCTATTACGTAAAGTCGCCGAAGTCTTTTCTTGGCGCTTCTGGCTTGCGTGACGTGCAATTGGCTTTCTTCGAAGATCTTGTCTGCGCGATGATGGACAATATTAAGTCGCAAGCCGAAAACGATGCGCAGCAAAGTATTACCGATGCTGTTATCGGCCGGCCAATTAACTTCCATGGGCGTGGCGGTGAAACGGCTAACATTCAGGCTGAACGCATTTTGTTGCGGGCAGCGAAACGTGCGGGCTTCCAAAATGTGGAGTTTCAGTTTGAGCCTGTCGCGGCGGGCCTAGAGTATGAAGCGACACTCAGCGAAGACAAAACCATTCTAGTGGTCGATATTGGCGGTGGTACAACGGACTGCTCGTTGATTCAAATGGGGCCGTCTTGGCGTGGCAAAGCGGATAGGACCGCAAGCTTGTTAGCTCATAGTGGCCAGCGCGTCGGCGGGAATGATCTTGATATCGCGTTAGCATTTAAGCAGCTCATGTTCCCGTTTGGCATGGAAAGCAAAATGGAGTCAGGTATTGTGATGCCGACCACCCAATTCTGGAACCCGATAGCAATCAACAATGTAGAAGCGCAGAGTGATTTCTATTCGCGAGAGAACCTATCCGCGTTGAAGTTGCTTCAAAAGCAGGCTCAAGAGCCAGAAAAGCTTGCTCGTTTGCTAGAGGTGTATCATGAGTCTTTAGGCTACAACATTGTTCGCCGTGCCGAAGAAGCGAAAGTGGCGCTTTCAGAACAAGCTTCTTACCGAACTGGCATCAACTTACTGTCAGAACTGATTGAAGTCGATGTGCAACGAGACGAAATGATCGAAGCGATTCAGTCGCCGAAGAATAAAATGACGGCGTTGGTGACAGAAGCGGTAGAGCAAGCTGGGGTGAAACCCGATGCTATCTTTATGACTGGTGGTTCGGCACGCTCGCCAATTTTGCGCGATGCGGTGCAAACCGTACTGCCAAATATTCCGGTCGTCAGTGGAAATTATTTTGGCTCGGTAACTGCTGGCCTAGCTCGTTGGGCTGAGGTCTGTTTCAAGTAGAAAGAAAACTAATTGCGCTATGGGCATTGTTACCAAATTTATGACTTCGCTTAGGCTTATCAAATGATGGTTGGAAGACTTCGCTGAGAGATTGAGTTTCATGCGAGTAGGGAACCTTGTTAGGGTTCTTAAATCTTTCAATGTCATTCTGAACAATGAGGGACGAGCGTGATTCAGATCTATTGTCCGAGCATGCTGTTATGTATATGACTTCGTCTCGCTAAGCGCAACTCGCTGCCATTATTCTGAAGAATCGGGTTATGATCTATCGGAATAATGATTTTTACTAAGCTGAAAT
>NZ_WXWT01000168.1:0-2388 GCF_009904725.1 Vibrio sp. V43_P6S15P86 | reverse complement strand
TTATAAAGTAATGAACATGAAGATAAAAAAATTAGCGATAACTTTTGGTTTGGTTATAGCGACAACACTTCCATCGTTGGCAAGCGCCAAAGACATTTTAACCAGCACTCCCGTGACGTACATGTTGTCTGAGCAACTCATGAAAGGTACAGGGATAGAGACTCAGTATCTGCCTCCAAAGCGTTACGGCGTTGAGCGCCTTGAGAACTGGTTCGCAAATAAAGGTACAGAGCAAGTTAAGCAAGCGGGTCAAGCCGCGACGGTTGCTATTACTCTTGGTGCGATTTGGAAACAAGACCCGACTTATGTTTACGCTCGACAGGGCAACATTCACTTGATTGAAATCGATGCATCGCAGGCCATTTCTCCTAGAGCCCAAGGAGTTGCAGTACTTACATTGGAAAACGGGTCAACATCGAAGTACGCATGGCTGAACCCTACAAACTTAATCCGAATGGCGGGTATTGTTGGAGAGGATCTACAACGTGTATATCCTGAACACCAAAAGGCGATTCAAACGAATCAACAGGCTCTTATGCTCAATGTGCGTGAACTGATCAACCAACAACAGGCAGAGATCTTCGATAAAGGCATCGATTCAGTGGTACTGATGAGTGAGTCATTAGAGGACTTTGCCTCTGGCAACCAATTGTTTGTGGTTGGGCGCGAATTTAAGCCGGAACTCGAGTGGACAGAAGAAGACAAATTATCTTTAAAAGCTCAGTTTGAACAAGATAAAACGCTATGGTTGGTGACGGATAAACGACCGTCGAAAACCTTGACATCGCTTATTAAACCGAGCCGCATACTGCAAATTGATGTTATTGACCGCTGGGGCAGTAAGGGTATCAAAACTGAGAAGCCACTCGCACGTTGGGAGATGTGACACGTAAAAAGCCACATATTTTATGATGGGGAATGAAAAGTTCCCTATTTTTTTGTGACTAAGTTCAAAATGTGAGCATTGATACCACTGGTTGCATAAGAAAGTGTTTGTTTCATTTCTATTTCATTACTACTTTGTTATGTGTTCGTTGCGATTGATTCGGATTTAATCTGTTTCTAAGCGAACCGGTACAAACAACTATACGGATGTTAACAATGAAAATGAAAACTCTAGCCGTTGCAGTGGCGGCACTAGCATGTGGTTCACAGGCCTTCGCAGCAGAAGTTTACAACAGCGATGGTACATCTTTATCGATCGGCGGTCACGTTTCAGTTGGCGTGGGTGAGTATTTCGAAGAAGAAGTAAAAGTTCACCAAGTGTCTCCACGTATCAATGTTGCGGGCAAGAAAGACATTGGCAACGGTATCACTATCGACGCTAAAGGCGAATGGGCACTTAACTACCTAAATGGTGGTAGCCAGTCGTTTTCAACTCGTTTGGGCTACATCGGCGCGACCCACCAGCAGTTTGGCCGTTTAGTGGGAGGTACACAGTGGTCTCCGTACTACGATGTCGCTGGCGTTGCGGATCTACCAATCGCGTTCGCGAACGACTTTTTGTACGACAATCACAACAATCTAGGTACTGGTCGTGCTGAAAAAATGATCAGCTACCGTAAAAGCTTTGAGTTTGGCGAAGGTTTTGCTTTCAACCTAGGTCTTGGTTGGCAAGGTGAAAATGATGATAGAGGCCTATCATTACAACAAAACCCTAACACAGGTCTTCCAGAATACGTTTCTAAAGGCAGCAAGTATGACCAACGTGGTCAAATCGCACTGAGCGGCTCTGTTGCGGGCTTTGGTCTAGGCTACGTATACAGCGGCGGTGATGTTGAGAATTCTGGTCTAGGTACTAAAACTGCTGAATCACACCTTGTTTCTGTAAATTACGGTGAGTATGGCTCTGGTCTGTACGCAGCTGTTGTATACGGCATGAACGAATACTTCTACGAGATGCGTGAAGAAACTACTCAGATTGAGGGCCTACTAGCGTACGGAGTCAACAATTGGACGTTCAGCGTTAACTACGAAGGTGTAGAAGACGACAAAGACAACAAGACAGTTTCAAGCGAAACTGCGCTACAAGCAGAGTACGCAGTAACTCCTGCATTCGTTACTTTCGCTGGTTACCAGTTTGACCTAGGTAACGACTACAACAATGAAGAGAACGACTACTGGACTCTAGGTGCTCGTTACTACTTCTAATAAATAGGCCAGTTTCTACTGCCTAAACACATTTATTGTGTTAACGCCTACTCGTTGTGAGTAGGCGTTTTTCTTTCTGCTTTCCTTTGGCTATAAGAGACGCTGGTCGTTCTGTGCTTAGGTAACCCCACTCCTTGTTTAGAGAGTGCGTCTATAAAAAATGCCCGCAACTTGCGGGCATTTTTGTTGTATAGAGAAAACCCCCAGCTAGGCTGGGGGTTCCGTAAAGCTTACAGC
>NZ_WXWT01000462.1:0-20004 GCF_009904725.1 Vibrio sp. V43_P6S15P86 | reverse complement strand
ATCCACATCATTTCCGTGTTGCTCTATGTGTCTCAAGTATGAAATTTCGTTATTTTCATCCCATAAATGAATATTCAGTAAGAATTCATTACCCAACCAGGCATTCACCACACAAATCACTTTTGTAAGTGCAACCGTTTGATTAAAGAGATAAGAGGATGAGAAACTGGCTCTCTACATAAATGCTGTAAGGACACGCATGTCAGTTTATATTGAGACGCACAGAAGCCAATTAAGACCTATCGAAGCCAGCGATTGGGAACTATTTCAGCGATTACATTCCGAACCAGAGATCATTGAGCTCTGTTTTGATCGCCCGAGCGAAAAACAAATAAAAGAAAAATTTGCTTCGCGATTATTACCATGGACACCAGACAGTCAGCACTGGCTTTGCCTCGTCATGTTCGAAAAGCAATCTGAACAACCGATTGGCGTCACTGGCCTTGCCATTGAAGAAGGTAACGCAGAGGTGAGTTACTTACTTTTGCCTGAATTTCATGGCCGACAGTTTGGAACAGAAACCCTTCAAGCGCTTCTAAATTGGGCGAGAGCAACACATGACATCGACCGCTTTTCCGCTACGGTCACTGAAGGGAATATTGCTTCAGAGCGTGTTCTCATGAAGTGCGGATTCGAGCTATCTGAAGTCATTCCTGACGCATACCAAATTGGCGACAAGCGTTACGCCGACAAAATCTACTCGCTACAAAAATAAGGATGTATTTTGAATAAAGTAGTCATCGTTACTGGCGCAAGCCGAGGCATTGGAGCCGCAACGGCGAAAAAACTGGCCGAGCAAGGCTATGCCGTGTGTGTTAATTACCGAGCGCAAAGTGAAGCAGCTCACCAAGTGGTCAGAGACATACAAGCAAATGGCGGAAAAGCGATCGCCGTTCAAGCAGATGTCTCGGACGAGCAACAAGTGCTCAATCTTTTCGATGCAACAGAAAACGCACTAGGCTCAGTCACCCATTTGGTCAACAACGTTGGCATTCTATTTACTCAGTCACCGTTGGCGGAAATCAGCTTGGAACGCTTTCAGAAAGTAATGAACACTAATGTGAATAGCTGCTTTCTTTGTTGTAGAGAAGCGGCGAAGCGATTCAGTACTGGTGGCGCAATTGTGAATGTTTCTTCTGGGGCATCACGCTCAGGCGCGCCATTTGAATATGTCGATTACGCCATATCAAAAGGCGCAATGGATACCTTAACCAAAGGGCTATCGCTTGAGTTGGCAGACCGAAATATTCGCGTCAATGGCGTTCGACCTGGTTTCATTTATACCGATATGCACGCCGATGGTGGAGAACCAAACCGCGTGGATAGGCTCAGCCCTCAAATTCCACTGAAACGGGGCGGTACGGTAGAAGAAGTGGCGAATGCGATCGCTTGGCTACTCAGTGATGAAGCTTCTTATGTGACAGGCTCTTTTATCGATCTTTCGGGCGGTAAGTAAAATGGAAGTCAACATTCGACAAGCAACTCCTGACGATTTGGATGCAATTTTTGAATTAAATCTACAAATTAACGCACTGCATTTTGCCAACGCGCCTGAAGCTTTTGTAGCGCCTTCGGAAGACGACCGAGCGTTCCTCATTCAGGCTCTCGAGAATGATGAACGCTTGTTTTTAGTCGCAGAACATGAAAAGGAGGTAGTCGGCTTTTTAACCGCGATGATCACTCAGAATGAAACCGTCAGCTTTCTGATCAAAGATCCAATTTGTCGAGTAGGAACGATTGTCGTCAATGAAGAACAAAAGCAGCAGGGCATCGGTCGCCAACTGCTTGAGGCTTGTGAGCAATGGGCTCGCGATGCCAATGCTACACAAGTTCGATTAGAAGTGATGGAATTCAATCAATCAGCACAGCGGTTTTACGACAAGCAAGGTTTTAAAACTAACTCACGCATTATGCTGAAACATTTGTAACGATAACGACAATTAAGCGCTTTTCACGACTAAAGCCACCTAAATCGCATTTATCGATGCAATTTATCCCCTGATTTTAGAAAAGACGATATGATGTGCGGATAAAGGAGGTTCGAACATGATTTATCTTTTCGATTGGGGGAACACCTTAATGGTGGATTTCCCTCACGCACAAGGAAAAATGTGCGATTGGGAACACGTAGAAACGATTCCTCTGGCCAAAGAAACACTGGCAACACTTTCCCAAAATCATGCTATTTACATTGCGACCAGTGCGTCTGACTCCAACATGGAAGAGATTCAGCGTGCATTCGTCCGCGTCGACTTAGACCAGTACTTAAATGGCTACTTTTGTTTTGCCAATCTCGGCATCGCTAAAAACCAACCTGAGTTTTATCTTACTATCGCAAAACAGCTAGGGGTTAACGTGAGTGAGTTAACTATGGTTGGCGACTTGCCTCATAAAGACATTTACCCTGCAATGCAAGCTGGCGTAAATACGATTTGGTTTAATCCAACAGGAGCCAATGCGCCAGCCGATCCCATTCCGAACCAAATTCGCTGTTTATCTGAACTCGTACCTTAACCATCACTAACCTGCACTAATCAAGGAAGATGAATGCATATCAGACCCATCCAGGTAAGCGATATCGAGCGCTTTACCGAACTGTGGAACCGAGTCTATGCCGAAGGTAAATACCTGCGCAGTCCGGCTCCAGATAAAGACACCCTGACCAATATTTTACGTCGCGTAGAACTTGAATCGATTCCTCAATTTGTTGCTTTGGACCATCACGTTCTGATTGGTAGTGTAGAGATTTTTCCTGCCGAACTGTGCGGTTATGAAGGCGGTCAACTCACTAGCACAGGCATTTTAGGTATTCATATCGATAGAACATTCAGAGGAAAAGGGCTAGGTAAACAGCTATTGTCCGTCGCACTTAAAAGTGCCTGGGAATATGGTTACGACACCATTGTACTTAATGTTTATAAGGACAACCTTGCCGCGATAGCGTTGTACGAACGATTTGGATTTGAGCACCATGGTGAACTAGGAGAAGTCACTCTCCCCAATGGCGAAGTGTTGATGAGTCAGAAGATGATGTTAAGCGCGCCTAACAACCCTCAGTAACGTGCCCTCGGACGATAGACTCTGTGGATGCTTGATTTACATAATAGAAATAGCATGCCTCTTCTGCCAAGGTATACCCTTGCGGCCAAATGTACACCACCCGATCAAGACCTGACTGGTCGACAAATTGATAATCGGGAATAGACACAAAGTGGGTACTATTTGGGTGTTGCTGACCAATAATACAAAAGTCACTGCCTTTGCAGGGAACATCAATTTTGGACACGCCACTCTGCGGCAAATCGATTTCTAATAACGCGCCAATGCTATTGGCGCTCGCTTCTGGCATACCACTTAAGGTTTTTACGTTCCTATCAATATAGTGGACTTGGTTTTGCTCGGCAGCATTGTCTATCACCACTCGGGCGTTAAAAAATTTAAGCGCGGTACCCAATGACGAATTGGAACTGTGTAACATCGACGCATAGGCTTGGCGATGAATGTGGAGTAGTGTTGGCAACGCAGCCAAAGCGATGAAAGCCAAAGTGGCGAGCACTATGGTGATTTCCATCAGAGTAAATCCCTTTAATCTCACTTTTTTATCTCAGCAGAATGAATGGTCGTTTGCCTCACATCCATGTGAGACCTTGCCAATATATCGCTGATTTAAAACGTTTAAAGCCCTAGTAGATGACAAACAAGAGTCATGGGCCAAAGTTGAGACCGCTCGCCAAGTTACTATGCAAACGCACACATTTATGTGTCAATTTTAGGACTTTATTTATCAATCACTTATTTACTGAAGTAGATTACCCGAGTAGTGGAACGTTATTACGAACAAGTCCGCGACGTACGTTAGTGCACATCTTCCCGAAACGACGGATCTCATCAAACTGCGGAATCACACCCCGCTCCATTGCCGACTCCCAATAAGTAACCTCTGAATCGACCATTTCTAATAATTTCTTTGGACAACCGATGCACTGCCCTTCCGGCCCACACACAAAGGTTTCCGGTTCGTAAATCGGTAGTTCAGCTTTTACTTGGTCGATGATATTACGCATCGCGGTCATTCGGTCTGGCTTTGCCGTCATCACTCTGCTCCACGGATTAAGATGAAGCAGAATTGTACTCACTGGCACGTAAATGTCCCTACCTAATTTAGGTATATTCCGTTTTGATAGCCTTTTTTATCGTCAGATCTGGTTTTTTAACCACCAAATACACCGCCGTAGCCGCTAGGACAAAGCCAGAAATGCCCATCCAATCAAACGACTCTCCAAACGCGAGCCAAGCTTGAATCGCCGTCGTTGGCGGCACTAGGTAAAACACAGACGCCACACTCGAAGACGCCCCATTTCTCACCATGTACAGCAACAATAGAATCGCCACACAAGAGAGCACGACGACCAACCACAACACGGTCAAAATGAACTCCAGTTCCCATTGCACTTGCATGGTTTCAAACAGCATCGCTACAGGCAGAAACATGATGAGCGCGGCCAAATATTGCACCGTCGCACCACCAACCATATCCACTTGTTGGCAATGTTTTTTCTGATACAGCGTCCCTAGCGTGATACCAACCAAAGCCAATAAACACAAACCAATGGCCAACACTTTGTGCTGCTCGGATTGCCACTCCATTTTGCCCATCAACACCATAGCGATACCGACAAAACCAAGAGCCAAACCCAGCCATTGCGAGGGTTTAAATTCCTCACGGACAAACGCCACCAACAAAGCCGCGGTTAAAATCGGCTGAATGCCCACCAGCAACGAACTCAACCCCGCAGGCATACCCAAGGCGATAGCGAAATAAGTACCGCCCAGATAGAAACCGTGGATCAACGCCCCGACTACGCAGCTGTGCCAAAAATCTGTTCCTGTCGGCAACCTTCTACGCAATACCGCCACAAGAACCAAAAACAGTAAGACATTGAATGCCATACGGATAGAAAGTAGTGTCGCTGGCTCGGCATATTGCAAACCAAAACGCGCACCAACAAATCCAGAAGCCCAAAGGATGACAAATACAAAAGGGATGGCTCGGATTAACATGATCGCCTCACTCACGCTTGTTTTATGTTTTGAGATACTGCTAATGTAATTAGGTACAGTGTTTTCAAAAAGAGACAGATGGAAGTGTTTTTATGGGTACAGATTTATTGGAAAGCGGTGAAGGGAATAAGTACCTCGTGGTGGAAAAACACCTCAAACAAGCCATCAATGGTGGCGTTTATCAAGCAGATGAACGACTGCCCTCCATTCGCTCGTTGAGCCAAGAATTAAACGTCAGTAAAAATACCGTGATTCGTGCGTATCAAGAGCTGGAAGCACAAAACTTGGTTTACTCGGTACCCAAATCGGGTTATCGAGTAAAAATCGCCTTGCCGACCTCTCGCTCAATTCCGGATCCGACTCGCGTGGATTTGCTCTCGATCTGCAAAGAAATCCTCACGTACCCTGAATACCAAGAGCGTTTGCCCGCTGGCTCAGCCCACCCAAACATTGACTCCCCCGCGATCAAAAGCTTGTACGCCGAGATTAGCCGCCACAGCCGCCAGCAAACGCATGTACCGAGCCATTACCAATTACCACCCGGTGATCACCTCTTAATCAAACAACTGGCGAAAATCACACAAGACTTGGGCACGCCAGCCAAATTGGATGAGATCATGGTGACGCACGGCGCGCAACAAGCCATTAGCCTAGCGCTGCGCGCAACGACACAAAAAGGCGATATCGTCGCGGTGGAGTCCCCTTGCTATTTTGGCAACTTATTGATGCTAGAATCACTCGGCCTCAAAGTGGTGGAAATTCCGAGTTGCCCACGCGACGGTATGTGCCCCGAAGCCTTAGCAAAAGCAATGGCGACATGGGACATAAAAGCGATAATCGTAACGCCAAACTTCACCAATCCAACTGGTGCCATGATGCCGCTAGAAAAGCGCCAGCAATTGCTCTTGGCATCTGGCAATATTCCTATTATCGAAGACGATGTGTTTGGTGGGTTAGGTTATGACAAACCATTATCAAGCTTGAGATTGCTCGATGACAAGCAACGCGTAATTTACGTGAATTCGTTATCCAAAACGCTCGATTCGCGTTTGAGAATTGGTTGGATGTTGGCGGGGCGATATCGAGACCAAATTGAACAATATCTACTGTGTGAGAACATGGGCAGTTTGAACCTAATGCAATCTGCCGTGGCAACGTTTCTAACGTCAGGCAAGTATCGAACGCATACTGCGCGAATGGGTCGGGTTTATCAAAACAACATGCGCCGATTTATCCAGATGCTTCATCAATACTTGGATGAATACGAATCTCTAAAAAATCGATACCAGATCAACGCCGTGCAAGGCTCGTTCTTGCTTTGGTTGCGCCTGCCCGAAGACACGGACAGCTATGCGTTGTATCAAGCATGCAATAAGCACAGAATCAGCCTACTTCCCGGCACCGTATTTGGCACTCAAGGGCAATATCGGCATTGCGTACGCCTCAGCGTGGCAAACTTTGGTCATGAAACCGATTGGAGTCACGCGATGCAAACTCTGGCAAAATTGATAGCAAAACATGCCTGTTAACTCGCTCTTGCTAAATGAACTTATGCCGACATACGCAAACAGGTAACAACAAAAAACTCCGAGCAAAGGTGGAGTTTTTTCATATCGTCATCGCCTTCAGTGCGACTTAATTTGCCACATTCTCGCGACGTTTTCGGCTAAATTAGCAACGTTGACGTCGGCCTCTTTCATGGCCTCAGGTAAGCTCATCGCCCTTGGTACACAAGCAAACACCGCATCAATGCCGCACTCATAAACCGCCTGATAGTTGTCGCCCACACAGCCTGCTAATGCAATGACTGGTAAATTACACTGCTTGGCGACCTGAGCAACGCCCATCGGCGTTTTGCCATGTGCGGTTTGATGATCGATTCGACCCTCGCCTGTAAATACGATATCCGCATCCGCAACATGCTGAGCAAGTTTGACCGTTTCAAGCACAATCTCAATTCCCGGTTGCAAACGTGCTGGCGTGTACCCGAGCAAGGCCGCGCCCA
Source organism: Vibrio sp. V43_P6S15P86 (assembly GCF_009904725.1). NCBI lineage: Bacteria > Pseudomonadati > Pseudomonadota > Gammaproteobacteria > Vibrionales > Vibrionaceae > Vibrio > Vibrio sp. V43_P6S15P86. The sequence goes on along the minus strand of NZ_WXWT01000462.1, from coordinate 12,938 downwards.
TACCACCAGCAGCACCCGCCCCTTCACGAGTCAGTACATGCTTACCCGTCGCTTGTTCCGTCAACTCGCCAAACTTGCGCAATGCGTTATCGAGCAGAGTGACGTCTGACGCTGTCGCTCCCTTTTGAGGGCCAAAGATAGCCGACGCGCCTTTGTCACCACAGAGTGGGTTATCAACATCGCACGCTACCAACACTTCGCAAGTTGCTAAACGAGGGTCAAGACCAGAAATATCGATGGACGCAAGCGCCGCTAACCCGCCTCCATTTGGGGTAATTGCATGACCAGACTCATCAAGAAACGCCACCCCCAACGCGGTCAACATGCCCACGCCACCATCATTGGTAGCGCTGCCGCCCAAACCAATGATTAAGCGTTGAATACCTCTATCTAGCGCGTGTTTGATCAGCTGTCCAGTACCAATGCTACTGGTCAGTTTTGGGTCGCGAGCATCACTCGGCACAAGGTGCAGACCACTGGCCTCCGCCATTTCAATAACCGCGGTTTCGCCGTCGCCGAGAATGCCATAAAACGCTTCAACATCATTCCCTAATGGCGCGGTCACTGTTGTGAAGACTTGTTCGCCTTGAGTTGCATCTATCAAAGATTGAACCGTGCCTTCGCCACCGTCTGCGACCGGAACCGTAACAAACTCAGCATCATGCCATACGCGAGCAAGACCCGTTTTGATCGCCTCGCTCACTTGTTTGGCGGTTAAGCTTTCTTTAAATGAATCAGGTGCAATTACCACTTTCATACGTATTTCCAGAGACTTATAAGAGAACGAGGCTCAAAATGTACACCAATGCCATTGCCGTGACACCTTGAACGAGCGTAGCCATGGTTTGCGCGCGGTACGCTAAGCCCACCGACATGCGACTAAACTGCGAAACTACCCAGAAGAAACTGTCGTTTGCATGAGAAACCGTCATCGCACCTGCACCGATCGCCATCACCGTTAATACGCGGCCCATTTCTGAATCGAGCCCCAATTGCGTGAGCATAGGCGCAACCAAAGCCGATGTGGTCACCAATGCAACCGTTGATGAACCTTGCGCCGACTTTAGCGCAGCCGCAACGATAAATGGCATGAAAATACCCACGCCCAGCGCCGATAGCGTCGTACCTAAGTATTCACCTAGCGGCGTGGCTTTTAATACCGCGCCAAATGCGCCACCCGCACCGGTAATCAAAAGAATAGGCGCAGCAGCCGTAATACCTTGGCTGATTCGCTCGCCAAATTCTTCAATCTTGTCGTCTGATTTGAGTAGGCGAACAGAAAGGAACAGGCCAATCACCAACGCCGTTAGTGGCTGTCCTAAGAAAGTCAGAACATCAAACACAAAACCTTCGCCTAGCGGTAAGCTTGGGAATTTCGCGATAGAGCCAAAACAGATCAATAAGATTGGAACAAAAATAGGAGCGAATGCTTGGCTCGCCGTTGGCAGTTGGCCGTAAGACGCTTTGAGTGCTTGCCAGTCTTGCTGAATTTCCTCTGCGGCTTCAATGCCATCTGGTTCTACATGCTGGAATCGGTTCGCCCACAACATCCCGCCAGTGCCGCAACCGCTGCAACAAACACACCCACACCAATCACTAAACCAAGGTTAGATTCCAGTCCTAAGTTACCCGCAGCGGCAATCGGGCCAGGAGTTGGCGGCACAAACGTGTGCGTTGCGTATAGGCCAGTTGCCAACGCCACACTCATTGCAACGCTTGAGGTTTTTAAACGCTTCGCGAGTGATTCTTTGAGCGAGTTCAGAATGACAAAGCCTGAATCACAAAATACCGGAACAGAAACGATGTAACCGATGATGCTCATGGTCAATGTTGGGAAACGCTCACCCAACACTTTGATGACCGTATCGGCCATGGTGATCGCCGCACCACTTTTTTCCAAAATAACACCGATGATGGTACCTAAAACGATAACCAAGCCAATGTAACCAAGGATGCCGCCAAAGCCAGAAGCAATGGTTTTGGCAATGCTATCTTCCGGTAAGCCGTAAGCAAATGCCGCAAGGAACGCCGCGATGATCAGCGCTAAAAAGGGATGTAATTTGAATTTGGTGGTCGTGAGCACAATAAATGCGATCACCCCGAGCAGGATTAATATAAGGTTCATGATAACTCCATTTATTCTTATTTTGCTGAGCGAGTCCGTGTTGGCTCACTCAACATGTAGGGACGCATGAATTATTAATCGTTTGCTTTCGAATTCCTTTAGGCGGAGTGACAAATGATGCGTCATTTTTGAGAGCCGAGTCGCAATATAAAGCTCCGCTAACCCCACAAAATTGGTGGTTGGCAACCCTGTTATCTCGGTGATTTTCTCTAATCGATAGCGCAGAGTGTTCCGGTGAATAAACAGCATTTTAGAGCATTCTGTTACATTGCCATTGCATTCAAACAGTGCATCTAGGGTTTTCAATAATTGCCCAGATTTGTCTTTCTCTTTCAACCGTTTCACACCATCAATAATTTGTTCACCTTGCCAAATATCCGCCAACGGCGCTAACAGCACAGGCAAACGAAGTTCATCGAACAGGTACTTACGTTTCTCTGGGTAGAATTGCTTGCCAATGGCTAATACCTGCTTCGCGCTTTGGTATGACAACGCGACATCTTTAGGCTCATTAAACAACTGCCCTAGCGCAATGTGAAACGTATGCGAATCGTGATCGCTTAAACGCGACATCAACTTATCAATGCGCTCACTTTCAACTTGGCTATCCCACTGCTTGGCGGAATGACACGGTTTCAACACCACAATTTCATTCACCGAGACAATCGCAACGAGGTTGTTACGCTCCGGATATTCAAGCAGCTCAACAATATTGCGCACGCTCTTCATGCTTTTTGAAGCAGACGGCGTCGAGACTTCAATCACCGTTGCCACTCGTGGTTGAGTCACATCGATAGAAAGACGCATCGCCCAATCTTTCAGCTCTTCATCGGTCAATTTGCCATTGATCCAAGCCAGAATAAACTCTTCGCGATGACGTCTGTCCCACTGAAATTTTTCCACCAGCGCGGCTTGCTCGATTGTCAGTTCTGCAGTCATTTTAACCAGTTTGGCAAAATCTCGGATTTTCTCCGGCTCGCCTGTGACACCAACAATACCGACCACGTCACCATGCAATTTCAACAGCATATTGATTCCGGGTTTGACACCCTGCAACGTCAAACATTGCAGCTCATTCAGCTCTAGCGAATCGCCGTGATTCAACGCCAATACCGCTCCATCATGCACTTGCCCAACGCGTTTGGGATCGCCACTGCCAATGATGATGCCTGCCGAGTTCATCACATTTACGTTGTGACCAATGATGGACATGGTTCGATCGACAATTTGCTGTGCTAGGGAGTGGTCGAGAATAACCATTTCGATTTTCCAGATTGACAATTTAATCATTCAATAAATCACAAATAGCCAACTGTCGCGATGATGCAGTTAAAAATAACTGAAGCAGCTCAAAGCATTACTCAATTAACCACACGATAAAAATGGATTAAACCCTCATTTTGAGCTGAGAGTTATATACTTAGAATAAAGGTCACCGATGCATTCGTCACTGTGCATCGATACCGCTCGTCTACCTACAGAGGAGGAAACAACATGGAATTACGTAATAAATCGGGTGAAGTCGCAAAAATTGCAGATAATCTCACATTAAAGGAAATCACAGAAATGGGCTACACCGTAGATTTATGCGATGAAGCATTTGCCCCCGGTGAGCATTGGAAAGCGGAAGGTAAAACGCAAGGTATGGGCGAGTACCCAGAGGAGTAAACGTCCTGACGGGCCAGCGCACAAAGCGCTCCATAAACAGAAAAACCGAGCGACTTAACGCTCGGTTTTTTACTTTTGAACTTCTTGAATAAACAAGCCCATCTCTTCAAGATAATTGCCGTTTGAGCATCCCCAATCGGTGACTTCAATCAGCTCGGTAACTAACTGTCCAGATTCATCATTTTGTACTCGCTGCACAAACGCTTCAAAGCGTTCTAACTGCGCCTGAGTTTTAATGCCATGCACAGCATATTCTACAAGCAAGCCGTTGTATGTCTGCCAGCGCTGTTCACCTGAAACATCACTGCTTAAAATTACGGAGCACTTTTGTTGAATGTTCTCAACCGCATCATTTCTTGGCGGCGTGACTGAAGAGCATCCAACCAAAATCGTACCTAGCGCCAATAGCGTAACTTTTGTCTTATTTATCATATCGTTTCCATATGTACTGCCGCGATATAGAAATATTATTACACATGACAAAGATCATCGAGAGCGCCTCGCAGATTAATTACCTGATGAACTGTAAAATCCGTGCCAGTCTTAACACTGCGCACTCCGAACTCATAACAACTCTTGCTAACTCATTAAAATGTAAACAAATAGTAAAATCACGTTTACGCAGTACACTACCAGCAAATTAATTTGTCCCTCCTTTATTATCAACAAGCGTGCAATAATTAGGGGTCTACTCCCAACCATTTGAAGGATCAAAATGACCGCAACGGATTATCTCAACGACCTCAATCAACGTTACCTCGCGATTCACCGCACCAAAGAAGATTTCTTTTGGGAAACTTACATGGGGATCAGCGATGACCATGATGGCTCGACGCGAGCACAAACCGCATGGACAAGCTTTTTGAGCAACGCCGAGCAAATTACTGCCATCAAACAACAGCTTGAAGCCGCGGACTCAATTACCGACCCACAAGAGAAACAGCAAACCATTACGGGTCTTTCTGGTTGGCTGGCGATGTTTGAATCTCACGCAATCGAGGGCGAAAAAGCACAAGCGTTGAAAAATCAGCTAATTGCCTTTGAAGCTGAGCTGTTCGAGAAAAAACAGAACCACGTACAAACGTTTACCGATGAAAACGGCGAGCAAGTGGAAGGTTCACTGCCAGTATTGAGCTCAACAATTCGCACCAACAATCATCAAGAAGTTCGCCAATCGGCTCACCAAGCGTTGCTGAACCTTGAACAATGGCTACTGCAAAACGGCTTTATAGAACTGATCAAACTGCGCAACCAGTTCGCTCGCTCACTGGGTTATGCGACCTTCTTTGATTACTCCGTGCAAAAAACGGAAAAGATGAGCTCTGAACAGCTATTCGAGATTTTGGAAGATTTCGAACAACGCACGCGAGATGCGCACCTAAACAGCTTAGAAAACTTGGCGAAAGAGAAAGGCGCAAGCGCGCTAACAGGCTTCAACTTTGTTTACTCGTTCGCAGGTGACGTCATGCGTGACCTTGACCCATACGTGCCGTTCTCAAAATCTCTGAGACGCTGGGTAGAATCGTTTGGTCGTCTGAATATTGATTACTCTGGCGCGACGCTAACGCTTGATTTGTTAGACCGCAAAGGTAAGTACCCGAACGGGTTCTGCCACGGCCCTATCCCTTCTTTCTACAATCAAGGCGAATGGGTCGCAGCACAGGTGAACTTCACCAGCAATGCCAAACCAGACCAAGTGGGCAGCGGCTACGATGGTATCAACACGCTGTTCCACGAAGGTGGCCACGCAGCACACTTTGCGAACGTAAAAATGAACGCGCCTTGTTTCTCGCAGGAGTTCGCGCCGACTTCAATGGCTTATGCAGAAACTCAGTCGATGTTCTGTGACAGCCTATTAACCGATGCCGATTGGCTAAAACAATACGCACTGGATGATGAAGGGAATTCGGTTCCTGATGAGATCATTCAAGCGATGATCAACAGTCGTCAGCCATTCAAAGCTTATGAAGAACGTAGCATTTTGGTTGTGCCGTACTTTGAACGCGCGTTATATCAACTTAGCGATGACGAGTTAACGCCAGAGCGCATCACTAAGCTGGCTCGCGATTGTGAAAAACAGATCCTTGGTTTGGAATGCAGCCCTCGCCCACTGATGGCGATTCCACATTTGCTATCCGACGAAGCAGCTTGTGCGTATCAAGGTTACCTACTCGCGCACATGGCGGTGTACCAGACCCGTGCATACTTCCTTGAGAAGTTTGGTTACCTGACGGATAACCCAGAAATTGGCCCACTGCTGGCAAAACACTACTGGCACGCAGGCAATCATTTGTCGCACAACGAAACCATTTTCAGCCTGACTGGCGAGGGGTTCAATGCTAAGTACTTGGCAGATGTATGTAATCTATCGCCAGAGCAAGCGTGGGAAGTACAGCAGAAGAAAATCGACTCACTTGCAACACGAGGACGAGCACCAGTTGCTTCACTGAACGCGACAATTAAAGTCGTCGACGGCAGTAAAGAACTGGCAAGCAACGTCATCTCTGACGAACAAATGTGTGACGATTTTGAACGTTACATCGTAGAGACTTACGGTCGATAACACGCCAAGAGCCAGAAGCCACGCTTCTGGCTTTTTACTATTAAGGCACAACAAAAGGAAGCGCCATGCATCAACAAATCATCAAGTTCTGGTTCGAAGAGCTAACGCCTCAAAACTGGTTTGAAAACGACCCAGAACTGGACAAACATATTGCGTCACGATTTGCCTCGGTACTAGAACAAGCCGCTCGTTGTGAACTGTTTAATTGGCGTGACAGCGCACAAGGACGATTGGCCGAAATCATCGTCCTCGACCAGTTTTCACGTAATGCGTATCGCAACACCCCAAAAGCGTTTGCGCAAGACCCGCTCGCATTAGCATTGGCTCAAGAAGCAATTCGGTTAGGACACGATCAAGAATTAGCGCCTGAGCAGCTAAGCTTTTTGTACATGCCGTTTATGCACAGTGAATCTCGCCTCATTCATGTCGAAGCTGAGAAATTGTTTCGCGCATCAGGGCTTGAAAATAACTACGATTTTGAGCTAAAACACAAAGCCATCATCGACCAGTTTGGGCGCTATCCTCATCGCAATGCGATACTGGGAAGAAAGAGCACTCCCGAAGAGTTAGCGTTTTTGCAACAACCTGGGTCAATTTTCTAAATAACAATGAATAATGAGTTAACCATGAGAGACCACGCAGTATGTTGGCCATGCTTGCTAAAACTAGACGGCGACGATGAGCTGATCTACACGCATTCCCAGTCCGACTTAGACTCTGAATGCGAAGCCCTCATTTTTGGGCAAGATGATTACGTTATCGACTCAAATGGCAACACGTTTGAATTGAAAAACAATGGTTCGAACACCACTCTTTTACATCTAAAAGAACGAACGCTGTCCGTAGAAGAGGTTACGTCATTAATCCAATCGCATGAATTCAGCCTCGCGCAACGGTGCATTATCAAGATTCATTTCACCTCGGTGAGGCAAGCTGTTGAGGCCTTAGCTCACTAACTCAATCCCAACATGCACAGAATTAAATAAAATTATCATTTTTATAATTTATGATAATTTCATGTAATCAACATCACACCATATACTCTCCCACATCGAAACAAGACAACGTTTAAGTACACATGTTGGGAGCAAACAAATGAAAATGAATCATGTCGGTATTATGGTCGGAGATATGGACAAAGCGGTTGAGTTTTACACGCAAGCGCTTGGTCTAAAAGTCGTTATGGGCAACACGAAAGTGATTGAAGAACGCGAAACCGCAATTGGCAGAATGTGTATTGCGGTCTTTGGTGAGGGCTTTAAAGGCTTCAACATTGCGCATCTAGTGACAAGTGATGGCATCGGCCTTGAGTTATTCGAAATGAAAGAGCGTCAAGAGCGCCATGAAGTGGATTTTTCTCGCATCGGTATCTTCCATTTCTGTTTGCAGACAGACGATTTTGAAGGTGCTATCAAACGCACCGAAGCACTAGGTGGCAAAGTTCGCATGGACATCATGCGTTACCACCCAGAAGACGATAATAAGCCTGCGAAAATGGTTTACCTAGAAGACCCATTCGGCAACCTATTCGAGCTTTACTCACACTCTTACGAAGAAACTTACGCTTCTGATTACGAGTAATAGCCCCATCCATATTCCAAAAGGCTAGCAATACGCTAGCCTTTTTTGTTTGCTTTGAGTTGCAGTGTTTCTGCACTCGCTCTAGCAAAAAAAACATCTGGAATTTGATCATTTCTCTCACCACTTTTAAGGTCACTTTATACTTACCTCAACACAATGCAAAAAGGAGTGAAGCATGCCCACCAAAAACCCAATCGCCGTCAAAGCGCTTGATCATGTTGTATTAAGGACCTGTAACCTCGATGCTATGTTGCATTTCTATCGAGACATTTTGGGCTGCCCTGTCGAACGCGAAGTAACGGAACTTGGTTTAACTCAACTTAGGGCAGGTAACGCATTGATTGATGTGGTGACGGTGGACAGCAAGTTAGGGCAACTTGGCGGAAAGCCACCAGTTCAAAATGGTCGTAATATTGACCATTTTTGCCTGCAATTGGCGCCTTTTTCCGAGGATGAATTACTGGAATATCTGCGTTCGAACGGCATTGAAACCGAAGAGTTTGCGAAGCGGTATGGCGCACAAGGGTTCGGTAGATCACTCTATATACATGATCCGGAAGGAAATGTCGTCGAGTTAAAACCTCAAGTGATTGATGAGTAAGCTACACTTAACTGTGTTACTGACCATTTGTTTCTCATCATTGTAGAAGGCTCAAAAAAATGAACGCGATCTCGTTAGTCCAAGGCGACATTACCACCGCACATGTCGATGCCATCGTGAATGCAGCAAACCCGAGAATGCTCGGCGGAGGTGGCGTCGATGGCGCCATTCATCGCGCAGCAGGGCCTGCGCTTATCAATGCGTGTTATGCCGTTGATGATGTCGACGGTATTCGATGCCCGTTTGGTGACGCACGCATTACTGAGGCTGGCAATTTAAACGCGCGTTACGTCATTCATGCCGTTGGCCCGATTTACGATAAATTCGCCGATCCAAAAGCGGTGTTGGAATCTGCATATCAACGTTCGCTGGATCTCGCGCTCGACAAGCATTGCCAAAGTGTGGCACTGCCTGCGATTTCTTGCGGAGTGTATGGTTACCCGCCCCAAGAAGCAGCAGAAGTCGCGATGGCCGTTTGCCAAAGACCGGAATACGCGGCACTCGACATGCGCTTTTACTTGTTTAGTGAAGAGATGCTTTCGATTTGGCAACGCGCCCTGACCCAGCACTAAAATCTGTGTGACAAGAGACATAAAAAAAACCGGACTGCCAATACAGTCCGGTTTGTCTTATTTATCACTGAATTATCGTTCGTTAAGCGCTACGAATGCTAGGGGGGTCATCCAAAGCGCCTAATGTGTGCGATCTAGTTTTTGAAGAATCCGTTGTACATCATGTACAAATGCGCCGCAGACCAAGAGAAGTTCGACGCACCTTGTACCGCGCCCGTCTCTGGGTTGTAGTTTTCACGGATAGGCATGTCACCCGTCATACCTTCTGCGTTGTTAAACAGCTCATTCGCCATTGCAATCGCTTCTTCTTTGTAGCCGTAGTTTTCCATCGCACGGAAGCCAAAGTACACTTGGTCTAGCCACACACGACCACGCCAGTACACATCTTTACCGTAAGCAGGGTTAGTTTGCGATGCGGTCGGCAAAGGCACACCCGTTCCTTGGAATTTATCTGGCGTGTTGAACTCGTCTTGATCACGCATCACCGCGATCACTTTATCGGCATGCTCTTGCGTTGCTGCACCATTAAACAGCGGCGACCAACCTTCAGGGCCTTTTCCACGCTCTACAATCGGCAAACCCGCACAGCCATTTGCAAGAGGCGCAGGAGTAGTGCCATCTTCAGCCACATTTAAGTGAATGTCGTAGAAGAATCCTGTGCTTTCATCAAACATACATTGGTTAATGTACGTCTTGATTTTTTCTGCGCCGTTAAGGAATTCTTGCGCACGATCTTTACCTTCTACGCCATCGGACACCAACTTCGCCATTTCCGCTAAGTATTTATTGTCTGAGTACATGTAAGAGGCTTGATCCACCGATTCTTGCAGCATAGAGAAGCCAAGCAGCTCGCCGTCCGCAGCATTATTGTTGGTGCGATTTTCTGCAAAACGAACTTCCCAATCTTTCTTCGCAAGATCGAGTTTCGCTAAGTTTTCCGCTGACGTATTGCTGTACACCCACTCTTCGCCTTCCAGCTTGATGCTGTTATCAAAGCCGTACGCACTTGCCGCGTAGCGACCAAGTTGATCCACATTTTTGTCTGGATTGCTGATGTCTTCAGCTTGCGAATTCATGTTGTGGATGTTGTAGATAAAGCCAAAACGAGCCGCGTTATCCATGCCCGATTCCCAGCCAGCCGCTTCTTGTGCGCCGACGTGAATCGTCATGTAATCCACTTCATCAAGAACCTTATTGTAAGACGCCATGCCTTTTACTTTATAAGAATTGCCGTTTTGCTCGATGATGTCTTCTGCCGGAATAATGGTCGTGAAGTTAGGATCGCGCGTTTCTACCCAAACGTACATCACGCCTTCTTCCGTGTTGTGTGCTGGGTCCACTGCCGCGCCGTATTCAGGCACACCATTTTGGTTGTGGTCGCGGTTTGATAGCCACCAATCGTGGTATGCCACCAACTTCGGATACATTTCATCAATGAATTTTTGCGCGTCTTCTGGGCGATCAAACTGGTTCACGAGAGCGTGATACACCTCCATCACAGACCATGCCGCCAACGATGGTTTCGTATTGCGTTCGTTCCAGTTTTCAGAGCCAGCACCACCACGACTAACAGGTTTGGTGTACGTCAATACATCCAGCAAGTAGCCTTTGTCTTGCGGACGAATCTTGTCATCAGCTTGAACTTGCTCTTGGAATACCGTGCGAATGTTGTCCATCGCAACATCTGGGTTGAAATGCGCCATCGCGTACGCTTGTTTCCACGAATCCCACGGCCATGTTAAGTTACCAGAGAACCAACGCGCAGTGACCGATGGCGTGACTGTCGCTTGTTCAATGTCGCCCGCCGCAGAGCGCCAGTTACCGTTTAGGGTCTCCATCGCTTTTACCGCTACGCGAGCTTGGTCTGCTGTCGCTTCTTTGTTGATAAGACCATTCGCTAAATAGCCGTCCCAACGCGCTTTCGACGCTTCCATGTATTGAGTTGGATTCGCCAATACATCTTGCAATTTCAACGATTCTGACTGCACTTCTTTCGCATTATGCAGGTTAGAATACGCCGTATAAACCGCCGATGTTTGCTCAGCTGGTAGGCTCATCTCCGCGGTAGAACTGAATGAGGTTTCGTTGGTGAACGTCTTCGTCGGTAGAGAACGAGTAATGCGGAACTCGGCATCGCGATCATTACGGATCGCCCAGTTGTCTTTCATCTCGCTAAAGTTAATTTTAATGCCGTTCTCGATGGTCGAAATCTGGCGCTTGTAATCTGGGTAGTACTGCGCAACGGTTTGGTCTTTGCGCGTCGACAGCGCGTATTTCACCAACTCGCCGTCCCACTCCAACGCCAAGTTCATATCACGATCAGTTTTGTTAGTGATGAGCGTTTCCACCAGCGAAGAGCGATCAGTTACGAAGCGCAGCACCATTTGCACGTGAATATCCTCCAAGTCCAACACCTGCACTAACGCACCTGGAATGGAATAGACTTTCGCTTCTGCGTTCGATAAGTCGTAAGTTTGGCCACTAACTTTGTCGGTCAACGTGAGCTTGTCGAACGTTTGGCCAGACATAAAATGCGCGTACTCTTGCGTCACTTGCATAATACCGCCGAAAGCGCCATAACCCGCCGCATCTTCAGGTAGCAAATGGCCATGCCACGCGCCGTTATCCGTCAACGCGTTGTACTTCAGGTTCGAATAACTGTCGTAATCACGCAGGTAAGTTGGATTACCAGTACGATCAATCACGTTAGTAAATTCCGAAGTTGGCGCCTGTGGTAAACGGATTTCAGTTTTATCATTGGAACCACATCCAACAAGCGAAATAGTAGCCCCGATCAGAATGGCAAGTGTGCTCTTTTTAAACATACTTTTTCCCTATTATTTACGTTATTTTTATATTCTCATTTATATAAATGAGTGTTTTTAGTGTGCAGAAGCCCGGCTCGCACTAAATAAGCACAAGCTTCTGATAATTATTCTTTTATTTTTCTTTAGCGACAGTGATGGCTTTTAATAAATCGCCATTAATATTCGGAATTGTGTCAGCCAAAAATATCTGATTACCAGGCGTAAAAGTGAGTAAAACGTTTTTTAGGCGTTGACTGTTTTCACTGGTTTTATTTTGAACATCAAACTCAATTAATTTGTTGTACACTTCATTTGCCAGTTTTTCTTCTTGTTCTTCGGTAATCGCAATGCGTCCAACACAGATTGGAGGTCGAATATCGTGGCTAAACACTTCTTCACGAAAGCGCTGTGCAAATAGCGTGTCTAAATTTGAACCTTCTTCAAAAATAAAGCGGCCTGTATCTTTAAATTGATAGTGTTTATCCCCTTTCAGTTCAATGTAATCCATCATTTCTAGTGCACGTAAATAGAGCGCAACGGAAGTATCACTCAGCTGGTATATCCGAGCGATCTCTTCTAAAGGCCACTCAGGTCGACGCAAAAGATAAAGAAAATCAAATAAGTGAGGATATTGATGGAAAATCTCACTGTTGGTGTCGGTGATAAACTGTTCACTCTCTTGCTGCAGCTGCTTACCTCGCATGGATAACTCAACCAAATCCGTATCAAGATGCGTGGCGTACAACAAGATTTTATCTAAACCAAGAGACGTATTGTGAAGCTGCCTTTTTATAGTAGAAAGCGGGATTCCAAGTCCAATAGAAAGCTCGGAATATCCAATGCCTTTTTCTTTTATTTTTTCTCGTAAAGCAGCAAGTAAATACGTTGCAGAATTATTCATCTAACAATGCCTGTATTTTATTTATTCAGCATCCATGATGATAAATTCAAGAGAGTCCTACTCTTGTGATTTTGGTCTCAATATTCTATCTTGTTGGCATAAAACATGTCTTATCCATTA
>NZ_WXWT01000166.1:0-2407 GCF_009904725.1 Vibrio sp. V43_P6S15P86 | reverse complement strand
ATATATTACTCTGCCATGTAGTTTTCAGGCATCTCGATACGAGCAACACCTGAATCAACTGCCGCCTGAGCCACAGCTTTTGCAACACGTGGTAGTAAACGTGAATCCATTGGTTTTGGAATGATGTAGTCTGCACCAAACTCAAGCTTATCGACGCCTGCGGCCTTCAATACAGTTTCAGGTACAGGCTCTTTTGCTAGCTCACGAATCGCCTCAACGGCTGCAAGTTTCATTTCATCATTGATTTCACTTGCGCGCACATCAAGAGCACCACGGAAGATGAATGGGAAACACAATACGTTGTTTACTTGGTTCGGGTAATCACTACGGCCAGTCCCCATGATCAAATCATCACGAACAGCGTGGGCAAGTTCCGGCTTAATTTCAGGATCTGGATTCGAACATGCAAATACGATTGGCTTATCTGCCATCAGCTTCAACGCTTCCGCTGGCAATAGGTTTGGACCAGATACACCTAGGAACAGATCCGCGCCTTCAATCACGTCTTCTAATGTGCGTTTGTCCGTGTTGTTTGCGAATAGCTGCTTGTATTCATTAAGATCATCACGACGAGTGTGGATCACACCTTTACGATCCAGCATGTAAATTTTTTCGCGCATTGCACCACATTTAATCAGCAGCTCCATACACGCAACGGCTGCAGCGCCAGCGCCAAGACAAACGATCGTTGAGTCTTCAAGCTTCTTACCTTGAAGTTCGATCGCGTTCAGCATGCCTGCCGCTGTTACAATCGCAGTACCGTGCTGATCATCGTGGAATACTGGTACATCACAACGCTCAATTAGACGCTTTTCAATCTCAAAACAATCTGGTGCTTTAATATCTTCAAGGTTGATACCACCAAAAGTGTCTGCAATGCTTGCAACAGTATCAACAAATTCATCGATCGTGCGGTGCTTAACTTCAATATCAATCGAGTCAAGGCCAGCAAAACGTTTAAACAGTAACGCTTTACCTTCCATCACAGGCTTAGATGCAAGTGGACCTAGGTTACCTAGACCTAGAATAGCGGTACCGTTAGAAATAACAGCAACCATGTTCCCTTTTGCAGTGTACTTGTACACGTTATCCGGGTTTTGTGCGATTTCACGCACTGGCTCAGCAACACCAGGGCTGTAAGCAAGGGCAAGATCACCCGCCGTTTCCGCAGGCTTTGTCAGTTCGACAGCAATCTTTCCTGGAGTTGGATAAGCATGGTAATCCAATGCTTTTTGGCGATGTTCTTCTTCTGGAGTGGCTGCTTGGCGATTGTCTTCAGACATGGACGTTTCTCTTTTTTATTTTTAGGTAAGGGGGCATAAATTCTATCGGATAGAAATCAAACTTCATAGGCAAGATTGCGAGCAATATCCTTAAAAAGCCGATAATAAAAGAGATTAGACCAGATAGCGGGGATAAGCACCTGATTTTCGAGTCAGGTGCTCTTTTCTTCTTACAATTGAAGTGCGCAAAATCCTGGACGTTATTACTCTTCGTCTACGTATTGCGCTTGGAGGTAGTTCTCAATGCCAGACATTTCAATCAAGCCAAGTTGCGTCTCTAGCCAGTCAACATGTTCTTCCTCATCTTCAAGAATATCTTGAAACAGATCGCGAGACACATAGTCTCGAATGTCTTCAGCATAGGCAATCGCATCTTTTAAATCTGGAATGGCGGCCATTTCAAGCTTTAAGTCACACTCGAGCATTTCTTTAGTGTCTTCACCTATCATCAACTTGCCTAAATCTTGTAGATTCGGTAAGCCCTCCAGAAACAAAATACGCTCAATCAGATGATCGGCATGTTTCATCTCATCGATAGATTCGTGATATTCCTTATCTGCTAGGTGCTTTAACCCCCAGTCCTTATACATTCGAGCATGAAGAAAATACTGATTAATAGCGATGAGCTCATTTCCGAGCACTTTATTGAGATGTTGGATGATGATTGGATCGCCTTTCATGACAAAAACCTCCTCTTTAGCTTCATTTAAATGTAGAAGCAAATGAGAAGGTGTCAAAACGCTAGGCAAATAATTACTTAATTACTGCATGCTCACAGTAATTAGCTAGCTTGTTTGAATACCGTGTAACTGGTTTCCGCTAAAATATCCTTGGCCTGTCTGATGCACTTACCACATTGGCTACCCAATGCTGTGCATTTTTTGATTCCTTTAATATCCGTTACGCCTTCATCTATCGCCAACTTCCTAATTTTCTTGTCGGAGACCCCATGGCAAAGACAAACGTACATACTCAAAAACCTATTAAATTAACCTGTGGCAACCAATATAAACAAGAATAGTTCTTGTTACCAGTCGCATTGATAGGCCTGTTCAGAATATTTTGTTATATAGATTTGGTGACAGTTGGCAAAGATCAGAGGGTTAGGTGTTACGACTAAAGGT
>NZ_WXWT01000002.1:0-2412 GCF_009904725.1 Vibrio sp. V43_P6S15P86 | reverse complement strand
ATATGGATGACATCGAAGCCAGTACTAAAAATTGTTATCAGAATGTGCTCTTTATTCAATGGTGAGGAGTCGGGGTAGAGAGTTAATGGTTGCTTAAGCGGTTGTAAATAATAGCGATGGTTAACGAATCGTACTCACTGCAATCAAGTTGTCATCTTCGCTCTATAAGTTGTGCGGCGTCATTCATCCAGCCACATGGCTAGAACTTAAATTGATAGATGGAGCACCATGGCTAGAGCAGTAAATCCAATCGATGAAACCATCATTAAATTACTACAAGACCAAGGTTTGATTAGAAGCGAAGCAGAAGCTCGTTTAAAGAAAGAGGTATACCGCTTACAGCCTAATGAGATTGAAAAAGTCAAAAATTATGCCCAGCACTTTGGCATCAACGCTAAAGAAAAACTCATCGATGAGATCTTAGAGTTGCGCCGGGAAGCGCTCATAAAAAAATGTAGACACAATACGGAGCATGCGAGCCTATCTCTAAAATAGCACGTGATAAAAATATCAATTAATGGTCAAGATTTGATCTTTCAGGCCGATGTATATAAGAGCGCTCAATGATATCGAGCGCAAAAAACAGTGTGTTTTAGAGGTTAAGCTTTCACTTAAGTGAGAGGTTTGGAAAGGCTGCAGGGAGAAAGTGCATGCGTATTAAAGACTTAAGTGTCGTAAAGAAAATATCGGTTAGTTATTTAACCGTTTTTGCCGTGTTTGGTTTAGTGTCAGTAATGTTGGTACAAGGTTTGTTAACACTGAATAAAGACATCTCAGTGCTAACGGATAAAAGCTTACCTTCTGTTGCGATTTTGAAAGGTATCCAAGTTGATATTACTAAAGTGCGCAAAGATGAGTTCTCTTTATTGCCAAACGCAAATCACCCCAAAATTGGTGAGTGGTTAAAAGGCCTCGACCAATGGCGTTCTGATGTGCAGGCTGGTATTGCAGAATACGAAAAGCTCGACCTTAATCAGCGTGAAACGCAGTCTTTTAACGTTTTTAAAGAAACCTGGAATCAATACATCAAAGAAACGAAGACTTACAACGCACTGCTAAGCCAAGGTGATGCTGAAAGTGCAAATGATGTGATTTTATCGAGTTTCGATACCTACTCAAAAGCGTTGAGCAGCTTGGATGATACCCTCGCGTTGAACGATGAGTTGGTGAATTTGATTGGCGAAGAAGTACAAAATGAAGCGGCATTTACACAATACAGCGCTGCTGTTGGTGCGCTCGTCGTCGCATTGGTCATGGTAATGTCTGCCATGTTGCTTTCTCGAGTCATTTGCGGGCCTGTTGACCGAGCATTGGAATTCGCTTCTAAAATCGCCAAGGGTCAATTGAATAATCAAATCGACGAAAGTGAATTGAGCAAAGACGAGTTAGGAACGTTGCTCAAAGAGCTTGTCGGTATGCAAACAAACTTACATTCGCTGGTTTCTGAGATTAATGACTCAACGATTCAGCTAACGGCAGCAGTAGAGGAAGTGAGTGCTATTTCTTCTCAGACCGCTTCTGGTATGCAAAATCAACAAATTGAACTTAGTTCGGTGGCTTCTGCGATGACAGAAATGCAAGCTGCTGTAAGTGAAGTGGCACAAAATACCGAAGTTGGCGCGACCTCTGCTTACTCGGCAACGGAAGTGGCAAAGCAAGGAACGGCGACGTTACAACAAACTATCGCAGTAATTGAGCGTGTATCACATACGATCCAAGAGTCAGATGAACTGGCACGTGAGCTTGAATCTAGCTCAAACAATATCAATGTGGTCGTAGATGTGATCCGCGGGATTGCGGAGCAAACAAACTTGTTAGCACTGAACGCCGCAATTGAAGCTGCTCGAGCCGGTGAACAAGGACGTGGGTTTGCTGTTGTGGCAGATGAGGTTCGTTCTCTGGCGCAACGCACTCAAGACTCCACTTCACAAATTGTGGAAATTGTTAATCAACTACAAGAGAGCAGCAGCAAAATAGGGCATTCAAGCCGTGATTGTCAGGAGGGCATTTCTCAGTGTGTTGAGCAAGTCAATGACGCTGATAGCCAGATAAAAGAAATTGAACATTCTGTCGATAACATAGCGCAAATGAGCACACAAATCGCAACGGCTTGTAGTGAGCAGAATTCTGTATCCGAAGAGCTGAATCGAAGTGTGGAGCATATTAATAGTGCTTCAACAGAGATGGCTGAGGGAGCTTCGCAAACGGCTGTAGCTTGCCAGCAGATCAGTAGCCTAGCGCACAACTTGAAAACTCGAATGGGTTCATTCCAGCTCTAGTTATTTTGTTTCAGCTTTATTCCTAACCTCATTGCTACAAAAAATAAGCCGGACGAAATGTCCGGCTTATTTATTCTCTGTCTATATAAATAAGTTCAGAGCATGCTCAATCTTGGGAGAATATGCTCGCTAG
>NZ_WXWT01000102.1:0-2423 GCF_009904725.1 Vibrio sp. V43_P6S15P86 | reverse complement strand
GTCTGCCAAGGCAGTGCTCAACAAGGTTAATTCTCTACGATTCAAATCAATCAAATAAAAAAGCGCCCTCAAAATGAGGGCGCTTTTAGGTAAATTAAAATTTATTTATCGAGAGACAAACCGATCTGACTGATTTTATTTTCAAACTCTTCGATGCTGTTCGCTTTGTAAGTCGGAGCACCGTTAAAGTAGCGCGGTTTCTCTGGCAGCATCGCATTTTTCAGCTCTTGTTCTTGATCGACATTGTCATGATAAACCGTTACACGATTTGGAATATCCTGCTTTATTACAGCCATATTGGTTCTCCTTGTTTAAATCGAATATTAAGCGTAGAACGTGGTTAACGATGCGTAAAAGCCACTGTGTAAAATTTAGACACTAGCGACAATTTTATACTCAAACCATTGCATTATTTTGTTTCAATGTTCTCTTTAAGTATTCTTGGAGCACACACCTTTCGCGTTTAAGGTAAGTGAAGGTTCCACCATCAAAAGACAGGATGTCTCATGTCAAGGCAAGAGCTTAACCAGATGGGCAGTGCCAAAGTTTATCTGGTAGAAAAACACGGCATTTCATTCATTGAAAAACAGCAGGTAGAACAGGTTGAGGTCGCTTTTTATCAACACCAGGCTAAACCATTCAATGAATTTGGCATTCTTGTGCCTGAGCTCATTGATTACGATCACCAACAAAATACGTTACGAATCGAGTATATCCCGCACTCTGTCAATCAAGAATTCCTGCTTGAAGAGCCGCGCGTGATAGAACAACTAGCTAAAATACATAGACTATCTCCGACATCAAATGGTGTTTATCATCCTCATCAGTGGACACAACCTGCCACTTCCCAAGCTTTAAGCACGCTCAAACTAGACGCAAAAACAGAGCGGTTCTTCTATCAGCTACAAGAGCAATCCGGCCCGCTTTTCAACGCCAAAAATTTGATCTCTGGAGACACCAATGCCGGGAACTGGGGGCGACGAGATAATGGCGATTTGGTGCTGTTCGACTGGGAACGTTTTTCGACAGGGCATATCGCGATAGATTTAGCGCCACTAGTCAAGGGCATGGGCACATTCGAAGATTATCTTGCTGTGGCGCATACCTATACCAAGACGGCAAATCAAGGCGATGCGAGTAATTTAGCAAGAACGATTGCAATAGCTAAAACGTGGATGGTGGTAGAAGTGGTTAACATACTGGTCTCGAGACAGAACCCGCAGACCAGTAAATACATTGACTGGTTTAAGCAAACCTTACCGAAATGGGCAAAAGATCTTAGCGCTCAGATGACGAATTAGGTTCGGATATTTGATACAAACGTCTTTCAGGCTCGGCACAAGAGGTTTCACAATTGCACACCTTATCAACACCGACATTATTCAATCCGCCACAACTCCCTTGAATACGCTTGTTGTGGAAAATGACGCCAAGCGACATCAACAAAATGATTGCGAGAAAACCAAGAAAGGTAAATAACCAAACCATATTAACCTGCCTTATTAGCCATCGTCTTTAGCCTAAGTATAGCAGGGCGAGATGTCACTTTAAGTAGCCCTGCTGGTGCTTTCGGTCTTGCCAGCAAGGAGGGTTTGGATTTTTTGCCACCACAACCACAGGAACCGCAACCGCCTTTTGGCTTGTGAGCATTTTTCTTATGATTGTTTGAGGGACGACCTTGAGACGGCTCAATGAGAGGCTCTCTTGGAACCGCAAGTACATCTTCCAGTGAGCTACGGGTAGAAAGCCTGAATACTTGCGTGCCACTACGAAGTAATTTTTCTAGTGCGCGTTCACCGATATTTCGTACAAGTACAGCCTCCACATTATACTCTTGCAGAGACTGAATTAACTGAGACTTCGCATTGCAACCTGCTTGTGGCATCGAAGCAATGTTCGCTAAGTTTTTTAGCATGCCGTCAGTATCAGAATAAATAGCAATATATGGTGCCTTAACAAAGTGGTTTGCCACCCGCTCACCATCATTAGGAATAGCATAAATCATAAGTTTGACTCCTCATCCGGAAAAACTAATGCATGACCTTCAACTAAACTTTTTGCGACTTTCAATCTTGCACTTTTTACTGTGTTACCAAAAGTTTGTCTAGAGACGCCCATCTGTTCAGCAGCTTGCTGCTGGCTAAGACCCTCTAAATCGGCCAAACGCAGTGCTTCTAGCTCTTCTGGTAATATGGCGACTTGCTCCAACTGATGAAATGGCACGCCATTAGGTTTGAAACAATGGTGCGCAGCACGTCCGCATATTCGTCTTTCTATTTTTGGTCTTGCCATCATTATCCCTCGAAAACACAGGGTCAAATTACGCCTTAAATTGGCATATGCCAATAACATTTTTAGCATATGCCAATAAACTAAGTTTGCAAAAATCGACACGATAAATACGTAAGACATCAGGATTAATA
>NZ_WXWT01000371.1:0-2427 GCF_009904725.1 Vibrio sp. V43_P6S15P86 | reverse complement strand
TGCTGATAGTCGTTATAAAAGAATACCAAACCTTTATTGGAAACAAAGCTATGACTCTTTACCACCACTAAAACTCTTACCCGAGCAAGAGCAAGCATTTAGCGTAGTTATGGGGATTCTTAAATATAGAAAACTGACAGATAAAGGTATCAAATTCATGTATTTAGAATATGACTGTGTGGCGCTGTCTGATTATCGAAAAACGTACCCCCAAACAAACGAGTCTTCAAAAAAGAAAATAAAAGTAGACCCAGATGATTTATCCGCTATTTATGTTTACCTCGATGAACTTCAAGGGTACGTGAAGGTTCCGAGTAAGGACCCAATGGGTTACACCTTCAGATTGAGCGTTTGCGAACATGAAAAGATTTTGGCGGCTCATAGAACCTATATAAAGGGGGAAATGGATGTGCTGTCATTAGCAAAAGCTCGACTTGCACTGCATGACCGAATCGAATCAGAACAAGCAGAATTAATGCAGTTAACTCACACTGAGCGAAAACGAAAGGCGAAATCTACCAAGAAAGTTGCAGAAATATCGAGTGTTAATAGCGACACCCCTCATTCCAAACTAAGTGACAGAACACCTAAACCAAACAAAAAGGTCGCAGAGTCAGAAAAAAGCTCGGACACAACACCGCTAGAGAGCTTCAGAGCTAAATGGGACGAGCGCAGAAATCTAAGGAAATAGTTGTGACAGCAGCGAGAAGGAATTTAGATAGAGATGAAGTTTTAGCAAACTATCATGACTCATTTTCAATTTACCCAGAAGTTGAAAAAGTTCTCTCTGGACTCGAATGGATAATTAAACGCAGGAAGTTTGGCACTTTTGCGCCATCAATGCTTCTGACAGCAGGCACTGGTGCGGGTAAAACTGCCACTATTAATCACTTTATCGAGAAAAACTTATCAAGGAATGAAGTCCTTATTACTCGTGTAAGACCCTCGTTACTTGAGACTTTGCTATGGATGGCCAAAGAGCTTGGTGCTTACAGAAATAGCAGAGCTAAGCCTTCAGAGATTGGATTAACGGATCATGTGATTGATACATCGAAAAGAGTTGGGCTTAAGTTATTAGTTATTGAGGAGTGCCAAGAGTTGTTTGAACGAACCAGTCATAACCAGAGGCAGGATATTAGAGATCGCCTTAAAATGATTAGTGATGAGTGCCATTTGCCGATAGTGTTTGTAGGACTTCATAGTGCCGGGCTAATTTTAGAGGACTCTCAGTGGAACAGGCGAATTATGGTTCGACGCACACTTCCTTACATTAAGATCACAGATGAGTCCGCAATTGATAACTATTTAGATGTTTTACAAGCTCTGGAAAAAACGGTGCCTTTACGATTCAAGGTGCCGTTGACAGACTTCGATTTCGCAATGAGATTGTTATCAGCAAGCAAGGGTATACTTGGTGAAATTAAAGAGTTAATTGCAGCCGCACTAGAGGTCGCTTTGGAGAAAAATAAGGACTGTATTGACGAGGGGGACTTTGCTGCTGTTTACGAGAAAATTAACGATCCGAATGATATAAATCCTTTCACTGCGCAGATAGATGCTATAACCATAGAGCAAATAGCTTCTTATGAAAATTATGTAACCGATACCGAGACCGGTGAACTTCGTTTTGTAAAGCAGGTTTTTAGCAAACTATCGATACAGCAACTTGTTGGTTAATGAACCACCTTACTCAGAGTTAACTAGATGGTGTCAGTTTTTCTAATAACGCCGCCTTCTCTTCATCAGTCATCTTATCAATGGCACACGCCAATTCAGCGCTCAACTCGTTCCTACAGAAAAAGTAGTTCAAGGGAACGTCTAATTCTTCAGCCATTCGTTCTAGCGTTCCAATATCAGGTACGTGTCTACCTTTCTCATAGTGGTTCATTCGCCCACTAGCAGAACTTGGTTCCATACCAATTTTCACCCCTAAATCTTTTTGGGTGATCTTGGCTTTTTTACGCGCAGCTTTGAGCCTCGCTGGGATTGGGTTGTCTTTCTGCACTTACACATTTCTTTTCAACCTTTAGATAACTTAGATTGTCTAAGTTTTACTGATTTTTGTATACTTAGCAATCCTAAGTTTTCATTGCGTGCAAGAGTAAAATGAAGAAAGTAACCAGAATTAACCCTGATATGTTTAACCTATTGATTGAAAAAGGGATGGATGATTTCTCTGTTATAGAAGCTAGGGATGCTTTGCTAAATGGTACTTCAACCTTTACGAGCTGTGAAGACGCTCGAAAGTATGTCTATAAGCAACTTCTATCACTTGAGGAGAAAGGCTGGCTTTCTGTCACTGGGACTCGCAGGGGCAAGCGTTACCACCAAACCAACGACTTCAAAGCGCTCACAATTGAGCCTAGAACGCCAAGAAAAAGAAAGACCACAGAGGAATCAGTGACTGGTCAAATTCTCGATTCTTCC
>NZ_WXWT01000320.1:0-2468 GCF_009904725.1 Vibrio sp. V43_P6S15P86 | reverse complement strand
GTGTTATAGCTTCGTATACACAAGTGACATTAGTACTTTGAAAATGGGGGAGATAAAACGAGTAGAAAATACTGAACGCTATGAGTATGTAATTCGATACTCTTAAGCGATTTTGAAGTAATCAGTAGGAGGATGAATTCAGGCTCACCGTTTGATGAGCCTGCATTCTTGATTTTATTAGGTCAGCTTGCGCCCTTTCACGCAGTTACGTCCATCCGCTTTAGCTTGATAAAGTAATTTATCCGCCTGATCACAGAGTGATTTAAAATTCATCTCGCTATCTTCAGTCGTCACAACACCAAAACTACAGGTCACTCTCACTTCTTCATTCTGTTCCGTGACGAACCCATGTAAGGATAAAGCGCTACGTAATCGTTCAGCGGTAATGAGAGAGTCTTCATGATCGGTATTGGGCATCACAACGACAAACTCCTCACCACCAAAGCGTGCAACAATGTCATTTTCACGCACCGTCTCTTCTAGCACTTTGGCAACGCCTGTTAGTACGGCATCACCGAACACATGTCCATAGGTATCATTTACCTGTTTAAAATAATCTACATCGATTAGCGCTAAACTTACCGGCCCCGACTGCGGCTTCTTTGGCACCATTTTCTGTTTATCGAGCTTGCTATCCACCCATTTGTTTAAAGCTAGGTAGCCGTACTTAACTTGCTCGACTTGCTCAGACACAAAATGCTGCACCTTTTCTTGCTTAGATTGAGGCGTCGGCTTTTCTTTGCGTTCACGTTTCGTCTCTACGGGTTTAGTGAACCAATCTTCTAAAAAACGGCGATTGAATAACCCTGTCAACGTATCTGTCTTTGCTAGGCGGCGCATTCTTAAACGTGATCGATTCACAACAAGGAATACCACTGCCATCAAAAAGAGAACACCAATGAGTGCTAGTAGCGCTTCACCCAATAGATAAAAGGTACGACGGTTATTTTCCAGCTCCATACGCTGCAACACGTTGTTCCAGTTGAGATCTTCGTTCTCATATTCAAGTCTTTCTAGCTCAAATAGCGTCTGTTGACGCTCAAGATTTTCAACTTCTCTTTGGTTGCTAAATTGGATGAATTTATCGTGATAGTTGCCGTAAGTTTTATACGCTAATTTAAAGTCATTGCTTCCCGCGTAGGCCATGGCTGCCACTTTTAATAGTTCCATTTGCTGTTGCTTAACATATCGGCTCTCGATAATTTCCGGCAACATAGGCGCGATCATCGCTAGAAGTGTCTCAAACTGCTTCTGTTCTAGCATATATTCAGCTTGCAACAGCTTAAATGTAGCTAAGTAGGCGCTAGAGGTTTCTCTATATTGTAAGTTCTCCGCCAACTTTAAGTGGCGAACCATCTTACTTTCTTGGTTCGTCTCACGGTATAACGCAGCAAGCTCGAGGTTAACTCGAAACCTAAAGCGCCCGTCACCAATGATTTGCGCGAGCTTTAGCGCTCTCTGATACGATACAATCGCCTCTTCGTATTGGAACTGTGCCTTATGAAGCTTTGCTATCGTTAAGACGCTCAGCAGCTCATTGAACGACATGCGTCTATCCCTAAAATAACGGTACGCTTGTTCCAACAATGCTTCTGAACGGTCATAGCCCTGAATTTTGACCAGTACATCACCAAGCTCTAGCGCCGCCCGTTCGACCAATCCTTGAACGCCAGAGGACTCAGCCGCATCCATTGACGACATAATTGCGGCATAGGATTTTTTAAACTCGCCCTGCTCATCGTAGTAACGTCCTTTTAGCAACAGGATCTCCGACTCGAGCTGCTTATCGCCATTTTCACGCGATGTTTCCAACAAACTATCCAACGAAGACAGCGCGGTATCGATATCGCTCTTTCCGACCATAGTTCGCATCTGAATCAACTTAAATAAGAGATACTCATGGCTTTGTGGACGCACAAGTTCCAACCCTTTTTGTGCGACGTTTTGGCTCTCTTCCGCGCGCCCAAGTAGCTCTAGAACCGTGGACTTTGCAAGCCAATAACGTACCAGTAGCTCTGTTGGTTGATTTTGTAGTAGAGAGTCTTCTTCTAACGCCTCAATCAAAGCCAAAGAGCTCTGAGGTAATGCGTAAATTTGATTTTCAATGCCTTCTAGCGACTGTAAAAACTTACCTTCTTGTTCAACCTTTTCTGCGGATGCCTGAATAGAAAGACACAGACACCCCAATAGTAGTGGCATCGTCCTAAGCGAATGAAATAGTGACATTATTGCTCTTCCCTAATGGGTAGTTACTTCAGTGTAATAGAGAATTCTGGTTATTTTATTATTAAGGTAGCTGAAGGTTATTCAGCCAGCCTCATATTCCCATGTATTTTGCGCTGAATAATAAATCACCATCTTTAGATGTCGAAATGGTTTTCGGTCACAATATAATCAATAAGAGTGTTTTTCATACCCCAAGAAGCAAAATCTCATCAATGAGACAAATAATTGTCTTGATTGTGAAT
>NZ_WXWT01000205.1:0-2484 GCF_009904725.1 Vibrio sp. V43_P6S15P86 | reverse complement strand
CAACATAAGGTGGGGTTTAAGAGGCGCAAAAAGCCCCGAGAGATCCTAGGCTGTCATAAGAACCTCTCGAGGCAAACAGAGTGCTGGAAATACACTCTGCGATGGTGTCTGGAAACAAAAGTTAGATTCGTTTCCTTTGCCAGATATTAGGGTTTTAGAATGAGCTGATGTCAGCGAAATGTCACAAGTTAATCGCGATATATAAAGCTTATTTTTTATTTTTGAACAATGGGTTAGAAAACAGACTAACCTACCGTGTGTTCTGCATCTTTTAAATTGAACATGATCTTTCTTTGTTTCGAATCGACGTCTTTAACCAACACGTGCACTTTAGTCCCTAAAGTAAACGTGGTGCTCTGGCTGGAAATTTTTTGTTTGACTGCATCAAATTCGAACTCACCATTTTGGAAACTTGATAAAGGAATGAGACCTTCGATTCGGTTTTCCTCTAACTCAACAAATACTCCGAAGTGTGTGACTCCAGACACCGTCCCCATGAAGTGTTGCCCGATAAATGGCTTCATGTAATGACATTTCAGTGCTGACTCAACCTCTCGGCTCACTTCATCTGCCTGACGAGATTGATGTGAACAGTGCACACTCAGTTGCTCGATTACTTTTGTATCGTAAGGGTAGTTGTTCGCAGCACCTGTCAATTGACGAATAGGTTTTAGTTTCATGAGCAGACTGCGTAGCTTGCCTGTTTTTTGCTCTCGAAGTTTAGCGCGAATGGCGCGGTGAACGAGTAAGTCTGGGTAACGACGAATTGGCGAAGTAAAGTGTGCGTATGCGTCATAGGCTAAACCGAAGTGACCCATATTCTTCGGCGAATACTCGGCTTGACTCTGAGAACGTAGCAGTAGGGTACGAATCACATCACACTCATCTAAATCTCGTACTTGTTCCAGTAATGCGTTGTAGTCATGAGAAGTTGGTTTATCACCACCCGCAAGCGTTAGCCCTTTGTCTGCAAGCATCATTCTTAATGAAGACAGTTTTTTCATCTGAGGACCAGAGTGCACGCGGTATAAGCTCGGTATTTTTTGTTGCTGCAAAAATTGAGCGGTGGCAACGTTGGCACACAGCATGAATTCTTCGATCATTCGGTGGGCATCATTTCGAACTACCGGAACGATGGACGCGATTTTCTTTTTATTGTTTAACGTGAATGAAAGCTCTTGCGTGTCAAAATCAATGGCACCACGGACTTGACGTTGACCAGATAGGTTCAAATACAAGCGATGGAGATTCACCAGATGCTGTTTGATGTTTTGTTTTGGATTATTACCTTGGTATTTTTTTGCTTCCGTTGATTGGGAAACAATACGGTAAGCTTCGTTATAAGTTAAACGAGCATGCGAGTGAATGATCCCTTCAGAAAACTCTGAATCTAGCATGTTACCTTCGTCGTCAAAGGTCATCTCACATACCATAACCAATCGGTCTTCATTCGGGTTAAGCGAGCACAAACCGTTAGATAATGTTTCTGGTAGCATTGGTACAACGTATCCGGGGAAGTAAACGGACGTTGCACGAGATTGCGCCTCAAGATCTAAATGGTCGTTTGGCTGAACGTAGTGAGATACGTCTGCAATCGCGACGAATAACTTCCAATGCCCGTTGTCCATTTGGTATGCGTAAACGGCATCATCAAAGTCTTTCGCGTCGTCCCCGTCGATAGTGACGAACGGTAAATCACGATAATCCACTCGTGACGTTTTGTCTTTTTCTTCTACGTGATTGCCAAATGCGGAAGCAGCGTGAAGAACTTCATCATCCCAATGGTCATTGATGCCATGTCGACGTAACGCCAATTTAACTTCAATCCCTGCTTCTCCCGGACGCCCTAATACTTCCGCCACTTCAACTGTTGTTGATTGTCTGTGATCTGGATAGGCAGTGACTTTACAATGAACGAGTTTACCGGCACTTTTGGCGATAAGATCATTTGGTGTGACATGAATGGTTTGAGTCAGTTTCGCGCTTTCTGGCACTAGATAGAAGTTCGAACCTTTTCTCTTTAACAAGCCCACGATGTGGGTTGTTTTTCGTTCCACTATTTTGATGAAACGATGATTTGAGCGTCCTTGATGCTGAGCATTGCCTTTCAAAACCAGTACGATATCGCCATCAAACACATGAGTAAGTTGGTGTTTAGGTAAGAAAAGGTCTTTTTCATTACTGTCGTAAGTGACAAAACCAAAGCCGTCTGCGTGAATGCTGACCTTTCCAGAAACCAAAGCGGTTTGATCGACTTTTTTATAACCACGGCGATGCGTGAAAATCAACTGGCCATCGCGCTCCATAGCGCGTAAACGTTTTTTTAAAGCGTCTTTTTGTGGTTTCTCATCTAAGCCAGTAGAGCGAGAAATTTGCTCGTGACTTAAGTGATTTTTAACTTTATCGAATAGGCTAAGGATAACGTCTCGGCTAGGGATAATGTGCTCGTAATTATTAGAATTTATTGATTGTGCGGATATATTT
>NZ_WXWT01000013.1:0-2484 GCF_009904725.1 Vibrio sp. V43_P6S15P86 | reverse complement strand
ATAAAAGGGTTTTATTTTAACTTATTGAATTTATTTGGTTATTTTATATTTCTGATATGTCTAACATCAATTTGAAAATGTGAGATGAGTAGAAAATTGGACGAGATACATACAGGGGTTTACTACTGTATATACAGGTGTTGTTTCATGGACAGTGGTTTGTATACAGTAAGAGAGGGCTGATAACCGATGCGACGTGCTATGTAGGATAGGAGGGAATACGAGATAGAGATTGGAAATAGGGCTTGGCCGATCAAAAAAGCGCCTTAAAAGGCGCCTTTGAAAATCAGTTCCGTTGATTCCGTCTTGCTTAGCTCGCTCGTTGCAAGCGTTCGCGCATTTGCAATTCGCCTTGGTTAAATAGGCGCACGTCGATTTTTGCCATGTCGTAACAAGCTTTACATGAGTAATGGTGCTTGCCATCTAAATAATCGTGACGAGTTACAAGACTAGGTTTTTTACACCAATCACAGGTGCCTTCTTCAGTGAACATTGATTTTCTCCCCACCTAGATTAATTTGAGTCGTTAGGTGTTATTTTGCGCTGAGCATTATGGCATAAAAGCGAGACTTAAGTTAAATGTCTGTTAATTTGTTTGAGAGGGAGATCGATTGCGGCGCTTGATTATATAGGTCTAAAGGCATGCTAGCCAAAGTTTCTTGACCTGTTTTTACTGTTTTGTAACATTTTGTGAGACAAGCTTAAAGGCATGATTGAGTCGCTTCATTTCTTCTTCACTGCCTCTTGTGTCCGGATGATAAAGCTTTGATAGCTGTCTATAGCGTAGCTTGATTGCTTGTAAATCAGGGATGTGTTGTGGTGTGTAGCCAAACATGGCGCATGCGACGCTTAGCTTATGGTTCTCTGCCTGGGTTTTGGATTTCTTAAATTCTTTGAATACTTTCTCTAGCTGGCGTTTCAGTTGCTTGTTCGTAAACTCTAGCTCTTTTATTTTTTCCGCCATTCGTTGATTTTGGCTTTCCTCTTTGGCTTCACGCGCTTTTCTATTCTGCTTAAGTTTCTTGATTACGAGAAAACTTAAGCCGCTGATGATGATTATCGCCGCTAGCCAGATCTGCCATAGAAACTGCGAGTGTTCTACTTTGGGGTTTGCAACTGTGCTTTTCTCTTCTAGTGTTTGCTCCGCCTTTTTATCGAGCGACTTTATTTGCGAGACTTGCTTAGCTCGCAGTTGGTTGAAGCGCTGCTCTAACAGTTGATTATAAGCTTGTTCTGCTGCTGGATTATGCTGAGAAGCCATTTGATACAAGGCTTCAGTCAATTGAGAAGTTGTGACCTTATCTGGATTGCGCTGAATAAAGTCGGCGAGAAGAAAGCCACGATCGGTTGGGTCATTGAGTGCGATAGAGGTTAGCCAATATAACGCTTGTGTTTCATTTTTTTCGCCATTTATCCCTTTAGCAAAGTCGTTCGCGAGCTGTTTTTGCGCAGGGAGGTAACCTTGGTTGGCGGATTGCTCTAGCCAGTAGCGCGTTTCTGGTGAGGCTTCAGCTTCGTTTGATGCCAATAATTGTTGTGCGTACTCGTATTGTTCGATGGGGTCATTTGGAGCTTGAGAGGCAAGTGAGTAGCCAGAAAAGCTGAGGCTAAATAAGCAGAGTAGGGCAGATGTTTTGACAGACATTAATATGTCAGGCCTAACGATAATGGTTAGGCCTGCTCCGGTAATTTTTTATTATTACCGTTATGGTGCAACCAAATTACTTCAGTGGCAAGATCTGGATTTCAACACGACGGTTGCACGCACGACCTTCAGAAGTTTGGTTTGAGCAAATTGGGTTACGTTCGCCGTAGCCGCGTGCAATTGCACGACCAGGTGCAACGTTTTGAGATACTAGGAATTGACGTACGGACTCTGCACGGCGCTCTGACAACGTTTGGTTGTATGACTCACTGCCTGTGCTATCCGTGTAACCATCAATAACGAGACTGGTATCTGGGTACTCAACTAGGATGCGAGCAACACCGCGTAGAGTATTATGGATACTAGCATCAAGCTGGTAAGAGCTTGAAGAGAAGCCGATACCGTTTTCCATACGCAGTAAAAGCTGATTTTCACCAACACGCTGAACTTGTACGCCAGAGTTTAGCAAAGCGCGACGTAACTCCGCTTCTTGTTGGTCAAAGTAGTAACCAACGCCAGCGCCAGTCGCTCCGCCTGCGGCCGCACCAATGAGCGCATGCTGACGACGTTCTTTAGCGTCATCGCCCGTTGCTAGACCGATTGCTGCACCAGCGATAGCACCAATAAGCGCGCCTTGCGTGGTTGAGTTAGTTTCGTATTCACCCGTTGTTGCATTTTGGCGTTGAGTGGCTTGACAGCCAGTAAGAGCTAGCACTAGAGCTAGTGCAATAGGCATCTTTTTCAAGGGAAAATCTCCGTATAAAACTGAGGCGAAACCATGCCTCATAATGGGATGCGAATTATGAATAAGTAAGCATTGATATTTGTTATGAGAAAGT